>CAYREJ010000080.1:0-9995 GCA_964423235.1 uncultured Acidobacteriota bacterium
ATCCTTCTAACATTATAGTAAAAAAAATAAAAATCAAGTCCATCTCAAGCAATCACTCATTAAAAAATTTTTTATCCTCGCTAATGAAAATGCACAATAGTATATGGAGAAAAGAATGGCTTACAGATCTATAGCTTTTTATCTCGATATATTACTATATTATTAGCGAGTTAGCGATTTTAGCGCATTTAAAAAATAACTCGTCAACTCATTAAGTTGCTAATATTTTAATAATTCAATACCACAAAGAGCATATCTATGAAATTCTGTGCTATTCTGTGCCAAAAATTAATAGCCATAGAAGGACACAGATTAGCACAGAAATAAATAAATTCTGCGAAATTCTGTGTTATTCTGTGGCTAACACAAAAGAAGCGCAAAGCTGTGCCTCTGTTGCGAAATATAAATTCTCTTATACTTGAATTAGTAAATTCACCACAGAGACACAGAGAACACAGAGAAAAAATTGAATCTGCAACCTCTGTGCCTCTGTTGCGAAATATAAATTATCCTATTACAAAAAATTTTCTCTTTATTTGCCTGATAATAGTATATTGTAGAAAAAAACTTTGTGAACTTTGTGATAACTTTGTGTCCTCTGTGGTAAAAAAATTAGAAATTACAAATAGCAAAAGAGAAGCTCAAAATAATAATTTTGTAATAAAATGATCATTTATTTGATTATGGATTTGAAAAAACTTCCTTCCAAATAGCTTTATCTTCCATACATAAATATATATATAATTTTATTGAATACTTTTGAATTTCCCTTACCATAAATCTATAAATCAGGATTCTTATCCTGGGAAGATATCTCAATTTATTATCAAAATCTAAAATTAATTCTCCATCTAATATTTTATTAGACGGAAATCTTCTCTCTATAATCTTCTTTAATTCTTTTTTAAATCTGAATGTTCCCAAGCTTATCCAAGCTATATCTTTTGGCTGAATTTTATTAAAAACTAATTCCAATACAGATGAATAATCCTTTTGCCAGCCCTCATAAAAAAAAATCGGATCAAAATGAAAAGCTACTCTATAACCTTTTTCCACGCAACTAACAGCGGCATTTACTCTTTCTTCTAAAGAAGCACAATAGAACTCATTCTCCTTGATGATTTTTTCTGGATTTAATGACCAAGCAATCACTATATTCCCTGATGCGTTTAATTCCATAAGCTTACTTATATTTGCACTTTTTGTCTTGAATTCAAAAATTACATTAGGATATTTCCTTAGATACTCAATAATGTAAGCAGAATAATTTGTTATATTATCTAACATTAAAGAATCAGTAAATTCTCCAGAACCAATTCTTATTATTCTATTGGCATTTTTGACCAGCTTATATAAAAATTCCTCTATGTTAACGGAAAATATAATCCCAGGCGCATTAGTATATTCTTGTAAATAACAATAGCTGCATTCATATATACATCCAAATGATATATTGAAAATATGATAACCACAGTGAACTGCCCCCTTGCTACAAGGACATTCTTTTATATAATCAAATTGCTCCTTTATTAAAAAAGCATTTTCAGTCCTCCGATTGTAGTTTTTTACCTTATCATTATAAAACTTGTGCATATATTCTCGGAAATTATCAATCTCAATTAATTCTGCTTTAGGAAAATTCTCAATAAAAGATTTCACTAATGGTGCATTAGTAATATCTTTTCCTATGAAAATCCTTCTGGGATAATAATAATTATCTGGTAATATTTTAGCTATATCTTCTTCATTTAATTGAATATCAGGCAAATAAAATCTGCAACCTTTTTCATTATATGCAATCGGATACCTTCTCCTCAAAAGAAATTCTTTACATTTTTTGTAATCAAAAGAAGAAACTTGCTTTAATATCTCTTTCGCATTCTGATTTTCTTTTTTAGAAATTTCATACAATAGCCGAATAATTTCTCTTTTTTTATTAGGACCAAAATTGGCAAAAATTTCATTAACTAAAGCCTGAATCTCTCTAAGCCTTACAATTTCTTCATAATTTCCCATAATAAATTTAACCCCATCATTTTAGCTTTCTTAACCAATGCCTTATCTTCTTTTTCATAGGAAGTAAAAAAAGGCTTATAAGCTAAATCATCCGAGATAAAAAACAATGCTAAAGCTTTTCTCTTGATATGCTCAGCTGATGCAAAAAAAGAAAAGCATTCCATATCTATAATTTCAATATTATTCTTTTGGAAATAATTTAGATATTTCTTTTCTAAATATAATGATGATACAGAGATTCCTGCTACTTTCCTGACATATTCTTTTGGAACATTGCTATAAAAAAAATTAAGAAAATCTTTATCTGGATAATAAAACTTATTCATTTTAGCATTTCCGGATAGCATCTCGCTAAATTGTTCAAAAGCATAGCATTTATAAGGTGAAACAAGGGAACCTATTTTTATTTTTTCAGGGAAAACTGAAGCGCAAGAACCATAAAGAATTAAATACTCACACGAAGTCTCCCCTAAATATAAAACAGCATCCCCAACAAAACTCGCTGACATTCTTGTGTAGATTAATGTAAAATTATCTCCTTGCCCCACTTGATAAAGTATCCCCTTCATTAGCTTATTTATTTTGAGAATTCTTTGGCTCTCTGCAAATAATACAGGCATTAATAAACATACCCTTTTTATTTCACTTCTTTCTACTCCAAAAAGTTTCTTAAAATAACTCATTTAATCACTCCAATAATCATACTCAAGTATCGCTATAAGATTTTTATGATCTCATAGTTCAAATTCCCAATCCCTTTTTCTCTCCCATAATGAAGTAAAGTTTCTATGTTTAACTTTGAATTTGCATCATCAAATTTAAATCCTTGCTGCATAATCAAATCAATTGATGCTTTCTCTATCCTTAACACATCCTCCCCAATTAGAATCCCTATGTTCTTGCACAAGATTTTTTCCCTATAATTACTAACACAATCGCAATTTTCTGTTATGTCTATCAAAAAATTTATAAATATTTTCTTCTTAAATTTAGATAGAATAAAATGCGCAACATCAACTAATCTCTTAATAAATATTAAATGATTCTCTCTCCAAATAGGTTGGATTGCTCCAAATTTGCAAACGCATAAGCATTCCCCGCACCCAGTGCATAGCTCTTTTTGTATTAGCGCTATATGCTGTTCTTTTTTCAATATAATTGCATTAGCTGGGCAAATTTCAAGGCAGCACCCGCAATAAGTGCATCTATCCTCTATTATTTTCTGCTTTTCTGAAGAATGAATAACCTGCTTTGTTGGTTTGCAGCTCATTCCCATTGCTATATTTTTTATCGCGCCAGCATAGCTTGTAAGCATATGACCAGTGATATGAGATGCTACTATCAAATTATCTAAAAGACCTATAAAAGAAGGAATCTTAATTTTATCTAAGTATTCAGAATCAATCTTATATTCTTTTCCATCTAAGCCGAGCAAACCATCAGCAATTATATAGGGTGCTCCCAGCTTTGTTAAAGAAAAACCTTTAGTCTGCGCTAATGATAAATGATCAATAGCATTTTGTCTTCTTCCTTTATATATAACTGAAGTATCAAAAAGAAAAGGCTTTGTTTCCTTTTTCTTCAGTGTATCAATTATTATTTTAATAACATCAGGTTGAATATTATATGTGCAAGTACTATCCCCTATCGTTATTTTTACTGGCACTACCTCATTTTTATTAAAGGAGAATAAACTATCAATTTTATTAAATCCTTCTTTAATAAGCGATAAATAATTATCTCCTTTATCTTCTGCTATTGGCAAAAAATAGATTTTATTTTTCATAATTATTATTATAGAATTAATTAAAATAACTCCAAATATCCATTGAATAATTTATTTATTTTTGCTATTATGATTTAAAGAAGTGAAAATAAAATTTATTTTGGTGCTTTAGAGCTTTAATGATATAAAAAGTTTAGCTAATTTTAATAGAAAAGCTGCAAAGCACTAAATGTTAATTTAAGAATGGAAGATAAGCTATTAGAATTAAAAGGCAGCTTAAGAGAATCCAAGGTTCCGGATTTAATTTATAGTATTTCGCAAGCGAAAGCAACAGGGGTATTATATCTTACAAGAGAAGATGAGAAGAAAGCACTTTATTTCAATAAAGGGAGAATAGTGTTTGCAAAGTCAAATTCAATAGATGATAGGTTAGGAGAGCAATTATTAAAACAAAAAAAGATTACTTATCGGCAATTAGAAGAAGCAAGTAAATTAATAAGGCAGGGAAAAAGATTAGGAACCATATTAGTGGAGCAAAATATTATAGATTCTGAAGAATTAGTTCAAGCTATTATAGGTCAAATTAAAAATATTATAATAAGCGTTTTTCAATGGAATAAAGGAGAATATTTGTTTAAGCCAGGGGAGTTACCTACTAAGGAGGTAATAATTCTGAATATATCTACTGAAGATATAGTGATGATGGGTATTCAAAGCATAGATAGATGGTCTTGGATCAAGCAAGCGGTTGGAGAATTAGATACATATTATAAAATTTCAGGGAAGAATATTGATATAGATACTTTATTTTTTTCATCGCCCCAAGCTGCTAAAATTATTGAGTTTTTAAAGGAAGAGCGTACGGTTGAGCAAATATGCGAATTTTCATCAATAGGGGATTTTGAAACTTGCAAACTATTATGGGTGTTATCAGTTTTAGGATTTATTGAGAAGATTTCGGCTCCTTTAATTAGTATAGAAGAAAAATTTATATTAGAAGAAGAAAGGGCTATTGAATCTAAAGAAGAGGTTGTTAAAGAGAAAGAGGTGGAAAGTATTTCAGCTGATACAAAAGAACATATTGAACCGAGCGAAGTTATAGAAGAGCAAGAAATTAAAATGAAATCCCTTGAAAGCAAAGAAGCGGAATTGATTTTATCTTCTGAAGAAAAGCCTATTATAGAATTGTCATTTTCGGATTTAGCTGATCTTACCGATAATGAAGAATTAGAAAAGAAGGAAGAGATAGAGAGTGTAAAAATTTTAACAAAAGAAGAAGTGGATGAAAAGAAGATAATACAAGATCTCCAAGATTTTAATGAGAAGCATAAAACTATATATGAATTTTTAAGAATTGAGCTTGGTTCATTATGTTCAGATTTTTTATCAACTGCATTAAATAAAATAAAAATAGAATATCCATTCCTTTTTGATGGGGTTAAATATGATGATTTTGGCGCTTTAAGCATTGAAGCACTCAAGAACAATATTATAGGAAATTTAATAGAAGATTATGAAAAGGGTTTTGAGGCTTTATTGGAGATGGAGATACAGATGATGGGAAAATTATTGGAGCCGGAAAAGATAAGAGAATTGCATCAGATACTTGCTAAGTTTAATGCAAAGACATAATCAATAAATAGAAAATGAATGAAAGGGAGATAATTTCGCTTCTGCAAGCATATAAAGCAGGAAAGATAAAAGAGGAAGAAATAATAGATAAGCTTTTAAAGCTTCCTTTTGAAGATATAGAATTTGCAAAAATAGATCATCATAGGCAATTAAGGAAGGGCATAAGCGAAGCTATTTTAGCATTGAAAAAGACTCCCGAGCAGGTATTAAAGATTTGGGAAAGAATGGAGAAGGAAGATAAGAATATTCTTGTTACCAAAGCTACTGGAGAACATTTTAAATTAATTAAGGAAAAATATGAAGCAGCTAAATTTTATGAAAATTCAGGCTGCATAATTTTAAAGCGAGATGAAGAGATATATGGAAAAGGATTAGTGTTGGTTTTAGCAGCGGGCACTTCAGATTATCCGGTAGCTGAAGAAGCTTATGTAAGTTTGGATGTATTAGGAAACAGAGCGGAGCTGATAATAGATGTAGGGGTAGCTGGTTTGCATCGTTTATTTAACTATAGAGATAAAATTAATGAAGCGAGGGTGATAATAGCAGTAGCTGGTATGGATGGAGTATTACCGAGCATAGTAGCCGGTATTAGTAGAGCTCCTGTGATAGGAGTGCCAACAAGTGTCGGCTATGGAAGCCATTTTCAAGGATTATCTTCCTTGTTGACTATGCTAAATAGTTGCGCCCCCGGTATCGCTATCGTTAATATAGATAATGGCTACGGTGCAGCTTGTTTGGCTTCTATTATAAATAGATTATGAAACTTTAGCTTTCATTTATCCTTAAATTACTTTTGAGCTATGCTTTATAAATATATGTATGTATATATCTGATAAAACCATTAAAAATTTGGAGTTCACTAAATTATTAAATTGGCTTTCTTCTTATGCTCATTCTAAATTAGCTAAAAGATTAATTAAAAAAATATTCCCCTTATCTTCCATTGATTTAATAAATTATAGAAATGAATTAATTAATGAATTTATCACTTTGATAAAAATAGAAGGCAAATTATCTTTTTATGAGCTGAAAAATATTAAGAACTTACTTAAAAAATCAAAAATAGAAGGAGCTTTTCTTGAGCCTAATGAATTATTATTAATTTCAAAACAGTGTAAACTTTATTTAGAGAAGAAGAGATTAACAAGTAAATACAGGAATTTAGTTCCTCTCATAATGGAGATAGTGAATAATATCTTTGAGCCGATTGATTTAATGATGAATATTGAGAAGTCGATTTCAGAATATGGAGAGATATCAGATACAGCTTCAGAAAAGCTTTATAAAATAAGAAAAGAAGGCAGAGGATTAATAAATCAGATAACTGCTATTTTAGATGCTTTTATAAAAGATAAAAGGAATGCAAGCTTACTTCAAGAGCCTCTTATATTAGATAGAGATGGAAGGTTTGTAGTATTAATAAAAGGAGAAAGAAAGAAAGATGTAGCTGGAATAATCCATAGTGCTTCCTCAAGCGGTGCTGCATATTATTGCGAATTGATTAGCACTGTTGCTCTGAATAATAAATTAAAAATTAATAAAGAGAAAGAGAAACAAGTATGTCGTGAAATTTTATTGAACCTAACTTCACAAGTTAGAAAGGTGAGAAAATATTTATACCAGAATCAAAAAATTATAGCAGAATTGGACATGTTGCATTCTTTAGCTGTTTTTGCAATTGAGAATAAGGGTAAAACTGGAATAATAAATAATGATATGAACATTGAATTAAAAAACCTTTATCATCCTTTATTAGTATTAAAGTCGCTAAAGGACCGGTTGACTTCAGTAGTTCCTTTAAATATTGAATTTAAATATCCTAAAAGAGGCTTAGTAATAACAGGACCTAATATGGGCGGGAAAACAGTGGCTCTTAAAAATATAGGATTAGCTGTGCTAATGGCTCATTGCGCTATCCCTATATTAGCTGAGAAAGCTTCAATGCCTTTTTTGGATGCCCTCTTTGCTGATATTGGAGAGAAACAAGATTTAATGCAAAATTTAAGCACTTTCTCTTCTCATATAACTAATATTATTGATATGCTAAATTATGATAAAGGAAGATGTTTGTTTATCATTGATGAGCTTGGAACAGGAACCGATCCTTCGGAAGGGGCTCCGCTGGCTGTTTCTATTATCAAGAATATAATGAAAAAAAATGGTATCCTCATAACTACTACTCATCATAATGCCGTTAAAATATTTGCAGAAGAAAGTCCTGATTTGATAAATGCTTCAATGGATTTTGATATAGATTCTCTTAAACCTACCTTCCGAATTATACCGGGTCTTCCGGGAACTTCACATGCTTTTGAAATAGCTTCTAAATTAGGCATGCCTGCTTATGTTGTTGAAGAGGCTAAAAGTCTTAGAGATAAAAAAGACATTGATTACAATCTTATGATTGAAAAACTAAATGATCAATTAAAAGATTTCCAAAAACAACAAAATGATTGGATAAAAGAAAAAACTGCTTTAGAAAAAAAATTAAGTGAATCTATTGAATTAGTTTCCAAAGAGAAAGAACTTTTGCTAAGTGAAATGAAGCAAATGAAGAATAGGTTTGCAATTTTTATTCAAAAGATTACTAAAGAATGGGATAATCTGTATGATGAATTAAAAAAGAAAAGGGTCGATGAAGCATACCAGCAAGCTAAGGACTATGTTAAAAAAATTGAGAAAGAAGCTAAAGAAATATTAGATAGCCAAATACTGGAAAAAGAGGAATCTAAATCTGATTTAAGAATCAATGATTATGTAAAAATAAAAAACATAAATATGGTGGGACGAATAATTGAAATAAAAGAAAAAGAAGGAAATGCTATAATAGATTTTGGTAATTATAGGATGGAATTATCTTTAAAACAATTGGAAAAGACAAAGTCTTTAAATCTTGAAAAAGAAACTTATAAAATAGATGAAAGCCTTTTATCTTTTAAGGGTAATAAAATTAACTTAATTGGGCTAACTGTTGATGAAGCTATTTCAGAATTAAATAGATTCATTGATAGAGCTGTGCTAAATAATATTAAAGAGATAAAAATTATTCACGGATATAGTAAAATAAAAGCTTCTGTGTTGAATTATTTAAAAGATAATAATTTCGTTAAATCTTGGAGAGAAGCAGATGTTTACGAGGGGGGTTCGGCAGCTACAATAGTTCAATTAGTAGGTGAGAGGTAAGAAGTAAGAGGTAAGAAGTGAGAGGTAAGGGACCGTTATAAGAGGACACGAGCTCTGATTAATATTTTCGTTTGTTTATTGATATAATAAAATTTTACAAAAATGCAGATAACTAATTCCTAATCACTAATCTTTAATCCCATTATTAATTCAGCACAGAGAAAAAATTAACTATGTGACCTCTGTATCTCTGTGGTAAAGTATCTGGTCAATTCTCTCCAAAATTATGATTTTGAGATTACTTTGTGCTCTTTGTGGTTAATAATTTTTGAATTTTCTATTTCCTACTGGTTCTAATCTAAGTTTAGGCGGTGTTCCTTTTTGCCGTGGAGCAATCTTATGTTCAAGCATCCATTTCCCTATTTTTGCACTCCGTAGTTCGGTACACCCTCTCCAAAATGAATCTGATAATTGGATGCCCATTAAATCCTTATTATCAAGCTCAATCGTCATATAAGTCCATGCTCTATGGAAATACCTGTCTCTGTCTTTATGTGTTATACGAATGCCATATCCTGCTCCGGTCATATCATTAGGTGAACCATTATTCCATCCAGCTACTATCATTCTGATTACCTCCTCCTTAACTAATTGCAGATAACATTTTGCGGATATACGAAGCCCGTAAGGGTTTAAGCGAGCCTAATGGAATCGCATACACTCTTGTTATACGCATGTGCCGTGCCATATTATTTTATCTTAAATTCCTTTGGCAATTTGAAAGCAAAAATGGAAATAAGCAAAAAAGCTGCAACTAATAAATCAACAGCTACCCATAAATCTCTGCCCAGATGCAAAGGAATAAAAGGATTAAAAACAAGCGCAATAAAACCGCAAATCCAACTCCAAGTTTGTTTCTCAATTCTATATGCTAACCAAGTTAAATATACAGTTGTTCCAAAGACGACCAAGCGAAGTAATGTATAAAATCCATATGGCCAGCCACTAAACATTGCTAAAAATAAAAAAGTGACGGAAATAATAGTTGCAATATTTTTCTTTTTATTGAATTCCATTTATTCGTCTTTTGAAGAAATAAAAATAATAATAAGACCAACTATACCTATTCCCCAAAGCATGAAATAAAAAGTCGGGAAAACGCCCTCAACAATCCAAAAAACTAAAGGAAATATAACAAGTCCGGGAGCGAGAATAAAGGCCAAGATAGTGCCCAGAAACCCAAGCCATTTACTCATCGCCATTAGCCAAAAGATAAATATCAAAATTCTTCAACATTGGTGCTATCAAGCTCTTCCACTTCCTTATCTTCAAACTTCCTTAAGACTAAGCCAAAAGAAGTCTTAAAGCCGAAGAAATAAAGCATCAACTTTAAGCCAATTATCTATTTTGTTTTTTATTTCCATAGAGTTATATTTTCTCCTTTAACTCTAATTTTTCTTTTACCATTTGAGTAAGGAATTCCGCTTTTGCTTCATCA
>CAYREJ010000081.1:0-9973 GCA_964423235.1 uncultured Acidobacteriota bacterium
AATTGTTCTCATAGATGTGATCTTTGTGGTTTCTAATTTTTTTGCCATTGGCTTTTAGGATTTGGAGAAAACTGATTATTTACAGTTGAGTGTATAGAATTTTATAATTATGCTTAATATAATTGCAAAAAGGGGAATAGATTGAGGAACTCTCAACTCTATAAACTCTATAAACTCTATAAACTCTATTAGTAATAAGGGAGACGACGCATAGTAACATTTAATATTAGAGATAGAGATAAAATAGAAGTAAGTAATGAGGAACCTCCATAACTGATGAAGGGAAGTGGTAGCCCTGTAATAGGCATTAAACCGATAACCATTCCTATATTGATCAATGCCTGGGTAATTATAAGGGAAAGGCATCCTAATATTAATAAGCTACCGGATTTGTCTTTAGCTTTTTTGGCATTTTGAAGTGCTTTAAGTAAAAATAACAAATAAATAATTAATAATAAAGATATTCCAAAAAATCCCCATTCTTCACCGAGAATAGAAAGAATAAAATCAGTATGTTTAGCAGGAATAAAGTTTAAATGAGTTTGGCTTCCTTTAAGGAAACCTTTTCCAAAGAATCCGCCGGAGCCGATAGCAATCTTAGATTGAATAATTTGGTAGCCTGCTCCAAGAGGATCACTTTGAGGATTTAAGAAAGTTAATAGTCTTGCTTTCTGATAGGGTTTAAGGAATAGATATGCAATTGGGAATAAGGAGATCCCAACTAATATAAGAAATATAAGAAAAGTTATAGAGAAGCCAGCAGCATATAACATAAAAAGGAATAGAAAAACGAAGACGATGGCTGTGCCGAGATCGGGTTGTAGTAATATTAAAACGATAGGGAATAAAATAATTAGCGAACTATTAACAAAGTGTTTGAAAAAAAGGTCTTTGCTCTCTTTTTTTCCAAGATAAGAAGCTAATAATAGTATTGAAGCTATTTTAGCAAATTCTGAAGGTTGAAAACTAATCCAGCTTATTCTTATCCAGCTTTTAGAGCCGCTCACGATAATTCCTATCTTCAATACAATAAATAGAGCTATTAAAGATAAAATATATATAATGAAAGATTTTTCAATTAGCCATTCATAAGGAATAATTAATCCAATTATAAATATTATTATTGAACTTGCTAACCAGATAAGTTGTTTATTGTAATAATTTTCTGAAGATTGATAGCTTGCACTATTAATAAGGATCAAACTAAAAGAGATCAAAAAAATTGTCAAAAGAATTAATAGCCAATCAGTATTTTCAATGAATCTCCTATCAATCATAAACTTTTTTTATTCCTATTCATTATTTCATACCATTTATTAAAAATTTCTTTAGCGATAGGAGCAGCTGTTTCTCCGCCGAAGCCACCATGCTCTACAAATATAGCAACTGCTATTTGAGGATTATCTTTGGGAGCAAAACCAACAAACCAAGAATGCTCTTTGAATTTTTCTTTTAATTCTTTATTCTTGAGCAATTCCTTATTAGTAATTAGCTCTACTGTTCCTGTTTTTCCACAAATGTCTAAGCCTTGAATTTTTGCTCTGGCACCTGTTCCATTTTCATTTACTACTGACCATAAAGCTTCTCTTACGTTTTTTATAATTAAAGGATCAATCTTAGGTTCAGCTAATATTTCAGGTTCTTTATAAACGATATGATTTTTTTCAATTATTCCTTTTAACAGATGGGGTTTATAAATTTTGCCATTATTTGCAAAAAAGGAGATAAGATTTGCCATTTGCAATGGTGTAGTAATAACAGGACCTTGCCCGACAGCAATTGAAATAGTTTCTCCCGGATACCAAGGTTTTTTTAAGACTTCTAATTTCCATTTTGAAGTAGGAATATTTCCCGATATTTCATTTTTTATATCAATCATTGTAGGCTTGCCCAATCCTAAAGAGTGTGCATATTTTGCTATAGTATCAATATTTAGTAATCGCGCTACATTGAAGAAATAAACATTGCAAGAATGAGTGATAGCTTCTTTTAAATTTTGCCAGCCATGTCCGGATGGTTTCCAGCAATGGAAAGTATTTCCATAAATATTTACATAGCCCGGACAAAAGAATTTTGTTTCCGGCGAAATTTTATTTTCTGATAATGCAGCAAGAGCTATAATTAATTTAAATACAGAACCAGGAGAATATCTTCCTTGTATAGTCTTATTGAGAAAAGGGAAGTTTTCATCTTTTATATATTCATTCCATTTTTCTCTGGATATTTTTGGAATAAAATGATTAGGGTCAAAGCCTGGAGAAGACCATAAAGCTAATACTTCCCCAGTAGAAGGTTGCAAAACTACCGCAGCACCATTCTTATCCTTATATAGGGAAGCTACTTTTTCTTGGATCTCATAATCAATTGTTAAAATAATGCTTTTGCCCGGTTGAGGTTCTTTTCTCATAGTTGGTATTTCCCCAACTTTTATCCCTGTGCTATTTACTATGTTATATTCTTCTCCATTTTGTCCCCTTATATAATTGTCATAATAAGCTTCTATACCATATTGTCCTATTATTTGACCCTTATTGAATAATTTAGGATTGCTTTCTATTTGCTCTTTAGTAGCTTCACCTACATATCCAATAATATGAGCTAAGATTTCCCCGAAAGGATAATACCTTTTAGGTATAATCTGTATTGAAAATTCCGGATGAATGTATTTCCTTGCTTCTATTAAAGAGACTTGCTTTATATCTAAATTATTCAAGATTGGAAATGAATAATTATATCTATAAAATTCATATTGAGCTATTTTGTCCAACATCTCTGATTTTTCCTTATTCATTAATTTGCTTAAATAAAGAATTGAATCCTTTGTTCTTTTTGTTAAAGAACGATTTAAAATGAGATTAAAGCTTGGTTTATTATCAGCTAAAATTTTCCCATTCCGATCATAAATTATCCCCCTGGGCGCTAAAATCTCTTGAATCTGTAATTTATTATTATTGGCTTTATCTACATAAGTATTGTGATTTAAAATTTGAATAGAAAAAAAACTAAAAATGAAAAATAAGAAAATAACAAATATAATTATTTGAAGTAATTGAATTCTTTTCTCAACAATTTTTTTATCCGGATATTCTTTATCCCACATTGTTTAAGGAATCTTAAAAGTTAATTTCTTTAATACAATTAAAGAAATATAACCTATTGCTGAATTTATAATATATTTTATTATCATATTAGTCAATATAGGAAATGAAAGATTTAAATTAAACCACTTAGAAACTATTATTAGAATAGTGAAATCTAAGAAACAAGCAAAAACAAATATGGAAAATAACAATATTTTTATTTGTAAATTTACATATTTTGAAAGCAATAAGATTAAATAAGAGATAGTGAATTTTGAAATAGCATTAAGACCGATAATTCCTCCGGTTAAAGAATCCTGAAATATTCCTCCTAACAAGGAGAGAAATAGAGGAAATATTCCATTAAAAAATAAAGGAAGTATTACTGCATAAATTAAGAAAAAATCAATTTTGTATAATCTAAAGAAATCAATCTTATCTTGATTGAATTGGATAAAAATACTAAGAAGAAGCAAAAGCGGAATGATAATTTTTTTCAAAATTTTATTTCTCCACTTTTAAATTTAATCATTTTCTTTAGGGATAAGTATGACGACATTTTTTAAATTATAAAAATTGACAAATGGCTTGATGTAAATTTCTTTATAAAGACCGAGAGAGTGAATTAAATCAGTAGTTTTTCCGACAGGCAGCCCCGCAGGAAAGATACCGTCTAATCCGGAGGTAATTACTAAAGAATTGGAAGATATGTAAGCACTTAGAGGAATAAAATTACCTTTAAGCATATAGCTGCCATCCCCATAAGCAATTGCATTAATTTGAGCATTTGGAACTGAAATGCTAATAGCAGATAGTTTATCAATTATTAATAGTACTTGAGAAGAAAAGGATGAAGTTTTAGCTATGAATCCCACTACTCCATCAGCTGTCATTACAGGATAATTTTTTCTTATCTTGCTTTTTTCCCCTTTGTTTATTCGTATTGTTTTAAAGAATTCTGGCTTCATATCATAGCCTATCACTTCAGCTGCTATAAAATTATAATCTCCTTTCTGCGTTAAATTTAATAATTGTCTTAGCTGTTTATTTTCTTTCTTTGTAGCTTCATATATATAAGATTTGATTTTTAATTCTTTAATTTCTTTTCTTAATTTTTCTAATTCATTGTGCTGACTTTTAGCATCTTTCAAATATATAGAGAAAAAGGATATTTTTTTGATTAATGAATAGAAGCCAGTATCAACAAATGAAATTATTTTATAGATGAATTCAGAAAAATAAGAGTAGCCGCTTGGAGCAATAGCTTGGATTGATATAATAATAATCAGAAAAATATTAGTGAGGATAAAAAATATATGTATTTTAGTTTCTGTATAAAACAATTTTAACTATCATTATTAAAGGGCATTTTATACTTTGATAGCAGTTTTTTTAAGTAGTTTAAAGTCATCAAGCATTTTAGCGACGCCGTAGGCAACAGCATAAAGTGGCTGATCACAAATTGTAACAGGCAGTCCGGTTTCTTCTTTTAATCTGGCATCTAATTTTTTTAGCAAAGAGCCGCCACCAGCTAAAATAATTCCTCTATCAACAATATCGGCAGATAATTCCGGTGGAGTTTTTTCCAAAGCTTCTCTAACCGCAGCAACGATGATATTGACTGTATCAGATAGAGCTTCTCTGACTTCAGCATCGGTAATAGTAATGGTTCGCGGGATTCCTTCAATTAGGCACCTTCCTTTTATTTCCATAACCTCTTGCTGTTCTAAAGGAAAAGCAGAACCTATTTCTATTTTAATATGTTCAGCGGTTTTTTCTCCAATGGCAAGATTATATTTCTTTTTGATATACTGAATAATAGCTTCATCCATTTCATTACCGGCAATTCTGATGGAACGAGAATACACTATTCCACTTAAGGAGATGATAGCAATATCAGTAGTGCCGCCTCCAATATCTACAATCATATTCCCAGCAGGCTCCCAAATGGGTAAGCCCGCTCCGATTGCAGCTGCGATAGCTTGCTCCACTAAATACACTTCAGAAGCTTTTGCTCTGTATGCAGCATCCCTTACTGCTCTCATCTCAACTTGAGTTATTCCAGATATCACTCCTATAACTATCCTCGGTCTTACTAACATACTCCGATTATGAGCCTTCTTTATAAAATAATCCAACATCTTTTCTGTTACTTCAAAATCTGCAATCACCCCATCTTTTAAAGGTCTTATTGCAATTATGCTTCCCGGAGTTTTTCCTAACATCTCTTTAGCTTCTTTTCCTACTGCTTCCACCTTCTCGGTATTTTTATTGATAGCTACTATTGATGGTTCATTCACTACTATCCCTTTATTTCTTGCTATAACTACCGTATTTGCTGTCCCTAAATCAATAGCTAAATCATTTGAAAATAAACTCATTATTGACCCAAACATTTTTCACCTCTAATTAGCAAGCCTTACTGCGTTCTTGGTAGAATTTTTTACTTCATACATAGCTTTATCGGCTTTTTGAATTAATTCTACTACGCTTGAAGCAAGGTCCGGAAATATTGATATTCCTAAACTGGCTGTTATCTTTACCGAAAATCCTAAATTAGAAAAAAAATCATAACCTTCTATGCTTTTTCTAATATTTTCAGCTACTTCTAACGCTAAAGATGCATCAGAATTAGGTACTATAACAATAAATTCATCCCCTCCATATCTTGCTACAATACTATTGCTGGGAGCAGCTTCTTTTATTACTTTTCCAATGCATCTTAAAGCTTCTCCACCTGCTAAATGTCCATATCTATCATCTACTTCTTTGAAACCATCTAAATCTAAAAATATTAAGCTTAACTTACCTGTTTCCATTCCCTTTTTATAATTATTTATTGCCTCCTCTAAATATTGATTAACATATTTAGAATTAAATAATTGCGTAAGTTCATCAGTAATTATTAATTGCTGAGTCTTTTTAAATAAGATTGCATTCTCCAAAGTGATCCCCGCTGGTTCAAGAAAGCTGCGCAATATTTTAAGATCTTCCTTTGTGAATTTCTTGCTCTTATTCTTTTTGTTTAATATTTCCAAAGCTCCTAAAGACTTTCCTCGCGATATTATAGGCACGCATAATGCGCTTTTGGTTTTAAATTTTGTATGCTCATCAAATTCCGGATTAAATCTTTTATCTTTTCTCACATCATTTATTATTACTGCTTTTTTATTCATTGCTACCCAACCTGCAATTCCATCTCCTAATCTCATTCTTTTATATCTTATTTTATCTCCTACCACCCCACTGGCTTTTTCAAAAACTAAATCCCCTCTTGCCTCATCTTTTATCAAAATAGACCATCCCTCTGATGGTATTAATTTCTTAACATAACGCATTATTACTTCCATTACCTGATCTGGATCTAAATTAGCATTTAATTCATGAACTGCATTTTTTAATAAATTAAAATATTTTTTGTACGGCAATGGGCTTTTTACCCTCGACATCCTTATAATATTTTTCCGAAATTTTATTCTTTCGTCTCTGCTATTGATTTATTCAAAAAAAACAAAATCACTCAATATTCCTTACAATTTTCTTTTCGGTTTTATTTCCGG
Source organism: uncultured Acidobacteriota bacterium (assembly GCA_964423235.1). Taxonomy (GTDB): domain Bacteria; phylum Acidobacteriota; class HRBIN11; order MFGW01; family MFGW01; genus CAYREJ01. The sequence continues at coordinate 6,641 of CAYREJ010000081.1, forward strand.
CTGCATCCTCTGCAACAACATAAATTTCATTAACCCCAGCTTTCCTTAATCTATAAAAATAATCAAACTTTCCATCTGGGGTCACATCAACTTTTTCTCCATTGATTCTCAAATCAGCATCCGGTTCCGTTTCTCCTTTTATATTTATGAAAGGCAAATAAGGTTCTACTTCTGTTATCTTTAAATAAGGAGGCACTTTATCCACCTTTGCTAATACTATGCTCTTTTGCAATGTAAAAGACCATATCTGGGACTTAGGACTTTCATTATTATTTTCATCTATTGCGGATACTGCCCACCAATATCTTGTTTTTGGAGAAACTTTGAACTTAGCTTTTACTGAGTTTGTCTTAACTTCATACGGGTTTTCTGTAAATATATCTCCTTTTGAACTTAAATAAACTCTATAAGATTTAGCTGATTCTATATCATACCAAGATAATTCTAATTCAAGGTAATCCGGTCTTTGAAATTCAAAAACAGAACCATTAGCAGGTAGCTTTAATATAGGTGCAGGCGGCAATTTCACTTTTTCAACTATCTTTTCCCCTTTTACTCTGATGCCTTCACTGGTAGATAAGTTAACTTTTTCGCCTCCACTTATTACCCTTGCTTCTCCTTTATGTAAATCTACCCCTCTTATATTTCTTTCAGGATCAGACCTGACTTGCCCTTCAGAACCGGGCGTAAATTCTGTAGTCATAGGTCCTGCTCTCACTATTGAATCATCTTTCTTCTCTTCAGGAACACTTAAGTCTATTATCCCATATTCTATATTTGTTGCATATTTATTTTGATATTCTTCCGTTTTCTCCTGCTCTACCCTCACCATAGTATCAGAAGTTATATCAACAACTGTTTTATCTTTAAATTCTATCCGAGCATGAGAATTAGGAGCAGTCTTTATCAAATCTCCTTCATTTAAATCCATTCTATAATCTGCTGGCTTCCATACATATAAATCAGCTTTCTTTACTTGAACATCCCCTTCTATATAAATAAACTTTGCAGTTGCCTCTTTGAGACTTACTACCTCAGTCTTCTCTACTGATTGGGCAGTACTTGTTCTAAAATAAAACCAATAAATACCAAAACTTATTAGTCCTAATATTATTAAAATGCCTATCTTTATATAAATTATTGGTATCGTTAACCAATCAATTTCAAAAAATGAAGTTGTTTTCTTCTTTGCCATCTCTTCCCCTTATTCTTTCTTTAACTCTCCTAACTTTTTTTTCTTAAATAAACTAATAGCATCATTAAAATGAATCAAAGCTTTTTTAACCGCCTCATCTTCTTTTAAATAATATTTATATGCTTCTTCAGCACCCCATAATGCTAACCTTATCTCCTTAGCTATCTCTGCACAAATTATATCTTTGTCTTTTACAAATTCTTCTTCAGTAAATTCAATTTTCTCAGATTTAATAAATTGAATAAAGTTGTTTAACATATTATCATCTACTTTGAAATCTCTATTTAATTTTATTAAATTACTGGAAGAGTTTCCTTTTTCATAGCTTTCATATTTTTTAGCAAAATTAAAGAAAACATATTTTCTAAGCAATTGGTCCATTAATTTACTATATTTCGGACCTTCTATTGTTATATCCGGTTGTATGCCACCTCCGCCATAAACTTTCCTTCCGGAATCAGTATAATAAATTTCTGAATTTTGATTGGAGGGTTTTTCTTTCTCTTCTTCCGGATTTTCATAAGTAAAGTAATAATCGTAGAAAGATTCATAATTTCTTTGAATTAATCTGCCGCTTGGAGTATAGTATTTAGCAGTCGTAAGTGCTAATGCAGTATTGTATTTTAGTGGATACAAGCTTTGAACTAATCCTTTCCCCCAAGTGTTTGTGCCAATAATTAATCCTCTATCGTGATCTTGAATAGCAGCAGAGACAATTTCCGAAGCGCTTGCTGTTCCTCTATTTACTAATATGATCAAAGGTAAATTCTCCCATGCATCAGTGTCCTCACAATAATATTCTTGATTGGAATCAAAAGTCCTCCCTTTTGTATAAGTAACTAAAGTTGATTTAGGTAAAAATTTATCAGCTACCTTAATTGCTTCTTCTAATAACCCTCCCGCATCCCCTCTTAAATCTAAAATTAATTTCTTCATCCCTTGTTTGGTCAATTTTTCCAAAGCATTGTTTAATTCTGATTCGGTTGTCTCAGTAAAAGATTTTATTTTTATATATCCAGTATCATCATCAATTATAAAAGAGTAAGGAATACTATTTATAGGAATCTCATCTCTGGTTAATGTAAAATGCAAAGGTTCATTATACCCTTCTCTTAATACTGTTATGCTTACCTGAGAACCCTTCGGACCCCTTAATTTAACTACTGAAACATCTATCGGCTCATCTTTCGTTGGGACACCATTAATTTCTGATATTATATCACCAGCCCTTATCCCAGCTTTATACGCCGGCGTCCCTTCAATAGGCGAAATTACCGTTAACATCCCATTTATCTTGCTTAAAGTTATCCCTAATCCATAAAAAGAACCATGCTGCTCCTCCTTCATTTGACTATAACTTTTTTCATCTAAAAAATTAGAATGCGGATCCAAAGAATCTAACATGCCATTGATCCCTGCTTTTATTATCTCCTGCGTTTTTATCTCCTCCCCATAATTATCCTCTATTAATGATATTATTAACGATACATTCCTAAATACTTTTTCTATCTTCCCTTGATTATTTAAAAGCTTCGCCCCTAATAAACCACCTAATAAAGAACTCGCCCCTATTACCAATATCATTATTATTAATAATTTATATCTTTTGATTTTTTTCCACATATGTTTCTCTTCTATTATACTGCTATTTTTTTAAGAATGCAAAGAATTCAGTTTATAGAGTTTGTAGAGTTTGTAGAGTTGAGAGTTCCACAATCTATTATCCTTTTACCATTTAAGCAAAAATAATTGTAGAACGCTAACCTCTTAACTTTCAATATTTTAACAGAATACTACCCATCAAACATATTTATTTTTCTTTGATATTATGATAATATTTTCTCTGTGTTCTCTGTGTCTCTGTGGTGAATTTATCTTTGAGTTTATAGAGTTTATAGAGTTTTTAGAGTTGAGAGTTCCTCAATTTATTACCTTTATAGAATTTTTTGAGCATAATTGATAAGCTTTCAAGTTTCAAAAATCAATTCTCTGCTTTATAAGCTCGGATAAGCTTAGTAGAGTTTCTTGAGTTATAGGATTCTATCAGCACTTCTTTTAATTCAAATGATTGTCGGTAATTTTGGTGGAACTCTATAAACTCTCAACTCTATAAACTCTACAAACTCTATAATAATTAT
>CAYREJ010000082.1:0-9586 GCA_964423235.1 uncultured Acidobacteriota bacterium
GGGTAAATAAAGCTTTTTAATTCTTTGCGTTCTTTGCGTGCATATTAAAATAATTTTTTCACGCAAAGCTCGCAAAGTTCGCAAAGATCATCATATTTTCTTAACTTCTTAACTTCCTTTTCTTTCCTTAACTTCTCAACTTCTTATCTTCCTAACTTCCTAACTTCCTAACTTCTCAACTTCCTTCATTGTGGGGCTGCATTTTCATTAGCAGGGATGAAAAATTTTTTTAATGAAAGATTACATTTTAAAAAATAATTTATTGAAGTAAAATTATCTTTTGAGAAGCATGCATAAAAAAATTCTCCTTGAAGGGATATTTCTTTTTCTATTTATACCGTTTACTTTATATCTTCTATTAACTTTCCCTTTTGGTATCTCTTTAAGCTTATTATTCTCAATGATCATTATAGCTACTAATAAATTTATTTCGCGCCCTTATATGAAAAAATATAGATCATTCAAATGCCTATGGTGTAATAAATTAATATATTCCGAAAGCGGAAAATTAGATATTTTAGAAAATAAGATTCCTATTGAATTCTATTATTGCAGCAGCAAATGCAAAAATGAATTAATAAATTTTTTTGCTTTCACAAATAAATATGGCATTCTTATTAAATTAGCTATATTGACCCCTCTCGTAATTTATTTTCTCGTTTCATTCCTAATAGATTTTTCCTTGATAAAATGGAATATTCTAAATATTAGATACTTTTTTAAGGGGGTAATTTCGGTTGTAGTTATTTTAGTCTCTTTATTATATAAGATAAAAGTTAAAGGTATCAAATTATCATTTCCTTTCCCTATCCATAATATTTTTTTGTTGAGCATAAATAACACTTTATGGATATTTAGAATAGTAGGGATATGGTGGATATGGAATATAATTCGCCCCCTCATTCGTATTTAGAATTTAATTAGATTCACCCATTCAGCAATTCATCTCTAATTCAAAGCTTCTATAAGAACTCCGGACTAAAGGACCGGATGATACTTTAATAAAACCCATTTCTAATGCAATTTTAGCATAGTTATCAAATTCTGCTGGCGAAATATATCTTTCTACAGGAAGACATTTTTTAGAAGGTTGCAAATATTGTCCGATAGAAACTATATCGCATCCTACTCTTCTTAAATCTTTCAAGGCTTCTATCACTTCTTCTGAAGTTTCTCCCAGTCCCAGCATTAATCCTGATTTTGTGATTATTTCTGAAGAATATTCTTTTATAAATCTAAGCACGAATAAAGATAACTCATAAGAAGCTCTCCTGTCTCTGACAAATGGTGTCAATCTTCTTACTGTTTCAATGTTATGAGAAATCACTGAAGGTTTGCTCTTGCATACCAATTCTAATGAATCTTTCTTCGCTTGAAAATCCGGAATTAATATTTCTATTTTAGTATTCGGATTTTTTTCTTTTACAGCAGAAACAGTGTTATAGAATTGTTTAGCTCCACCATCTTCCAAATCATCTCTATCCACGGATGTTATAACTACATACTTTAAATTCATATAACTTATTGCTTCAGCTACACGCTGTGGTTCATCTTTATCATAAATTCCTTTAGGATTTCCATGAGCAACAGAGCAGAATCTGCAGCCCCGAGTGCAAGTATTCCCTAATATCATTATTGTAGCCGTCCTGTTTCCCCAGCATTCTCCTATATTTGGACACCTCGCTTGCTCGCATACAGTATTGAGCTTCAGCTTCCTTAATTTCTCTCTTAAAGAAAAATATTCATTACCGGTCGGTAATCTAACTTTCAGCCATTCCGGATGCGCTTTACTCATACTTAAATCCTTTATAGCAGAGATTCTGCTTCAAAAGCTCTATGTCCATATAAAAATTCTTGAATGAATTCATCTTCGGACATTTTAAGTTCGTCCATAGTCCCTAAAAATCTAATTTTACCTTCGTGAAGCATCGCCACTTTATCAGAAACTGTCTCAATGCAATTAATATCATGAGTAACAACTAATGAAGTTAATTTTTTGCTTTTATTTAATGAAAGTATAAGCTGATTGATTTTTTTTGCCATAAGAGCATCTAAGCCGGTAGTTGGTTCGTCATACAGAACTGCTTCTGGCTCCGTAGCTAAAGCTCTGGCAATAGCTACTCTTTTTTTTGTTCCTAAAGTAATCTCTCCTGGATACAATTCTAAATATTCAGCTACATTTAATAATTCTGCTAATTCCCTTACCCTCTTATCAATTGCTTCATAATCATATCTTTTATCTTCTATTAATGGATATGCTATATTCTCATAAACACTTAAAGAATCAAATAACGCCCCTTGTTGAAAGACATAACTCACTTTCCTCCTTATTAATAAAAGCTCCTCTTCTCTTTTATCAGTTATATCTTCTCCATTTATTATAATCTTGCCGGAATCACACTTAATCAATCCAGCAATCAACATTAAAGTTACACTCTTACCTGTTCCGCTTTTCCCTAATATCCCTAAAGTCTCTCCTTTATATACTGCCAAATTTATTCCTGCTAAAACTACCTGCTCTCCAAAACCCTTCCATACATCCCTTAATTCTATAAACGGCGCTACCATAATCTAATTCATTTTTTAGAGCTCATAAGTTTTACTAATATTGCCTTTTGAACATGAAGTCTATTTTCTGCTTGATCAAAAATAACTGAATTTTTACTATCTATAACATCTTCAGAAACTTCTTCTCCTCTATGAGCCGGCAGGCAATGCATAAATATAGCATCCGGTTTCGCTAAAGAGAACAATTTTTTATTTACTTGAAGCCCTTCAAATGCCTTAAGTTTTTCTTCTCTTTCTTTTTCTTGTCCCATAGAAACCCATACATCAGTATAAATGACATCTGAAGCAGTTGCTGCTTCTTCCGGGTTATTAGTAATCTCAATAGAAGCTCCGGATTCTTTAGCATTTCTTTTCGCAATATTTATTATTTCTTCTGATGGCTTATAATTCTGAGGAGTCGCTACTGATATATTAATTCCTAATATAGAAGCTCCTATTAATAAAGAATGACATACATTATTTCCATCTCCGATATAAGAAAATTTTATCCCTTGAAAATGATTTTTTTTCTCCATTACCGTAAAGAAATCTGCTAAAGCTTGACAAGGATGCAATAAATCACTTAATCCATTTATAACAGGAACAGTAGAAAATTTAGCTAATTCTATAATATCATTATGAGAATATGTTCTCGCTGCTATTGCATCTACATACCGACTTAAAACTCTTGCTGTATCCGATATCGTCTCGCCCCTTCCTAACTGTAATTCGCTTGAAGATAAAAATAAAGCTAAACCCCCAAGCTGATACATAGCTACTTCAAAAGATACCCTCGTTCGGGTTGATGGCTTTTGAAAAATCATAGCTAATGTCTTTCCTTTCAAAGAATTCTTGAAAGAGTTAGGCTTTTTCTTTATTTCTTTCGCTATGTTTATAAATTCGTATAGCTCAGCTGCTGTAAAATCTGCTAAAGTAATAAAATCTCTTTTCATATCAAACAACTCCTTTCTTAAAATTAAATTTTAATAAATTCATCTCTTATGCAAGAACAGAATTTAATGATAATATTCTTGTTCCTGTTAATCCATCAAGAGCCTCTTTTAATTTATCAGCAGTAGTTATTATAACTTCCTTACCTCCTTTTTCAATATAATTAATAGCAGCTTCTACCTTTGGTCCCATGCTCCCTGGGGGAAAATGACCTTCTTTGAAATATTTTTGCATTTCATCTACTGTTACTACCCCTAAAAATTTTTGGTCAATTTTCCCATAGTTTATTGCTACTTTCTCTACATTTGTTAATATTATAAATAAATCTGCTTTTATTGCAGAAGCCAATAAAGCAGCTGTATAGTCTTTATCTATTACAGCCTCTATCCCTTCAAAAGTGTTATTCTTAGTTCTATAAACCGGAATCCCACCTCCTCCACAAGCTATCACTAAAAAATTTTGCTCTACCAATTTTTTTATTGCTTCTAAATTAATTATTTCAGTTGGCTTGGGAGAAGGAACTACCCTTCTATATCCTCTACCTGCATCTTCTATCATTACCCATTTTTTTTCTTTTTGAAGCATTGAAGCTCTATATCTTGTGAAGAATGGTCCGATAGGCTTAGTAGGTCTTCTAAAAGCTTCATCATCTTCATTAACTAATACTTCTGTTATTATTGTCAATATATCTAAATCAATTTTTTCTTTTCTTAATTGATTTCTCATAGTTCTTTCAAGCATGTATCCCATACTTCCTTGAGACATAGCTACACAGGTATCTAATGTAAAAGGTGGGATCTTTGTTACTGCTTCTTCCATCTGTATCAATATGTTTCCCACCTGCGGTCCATTCCCATGCACTATCAATAAGTTATATCCTTTCTTTATTATATTTAATAAAACTCTGCAAGCCTTCTCCGCATTTTTAAGCTGCTCCGCCTGCGTCCCTTTTTCATACTCCTTCAATAAAGCATTTCCACCAAATGCCACTAAAGAAATTTTTCGCTTATCCATATTTGAATTCTTTAATATTTTATTCTTGTAAAATTTTATTCTTGAGCAGTTCAATAAGAGTAGGATTTCCTATTTCTTGAAGTTCATAAGTAATTCTTACAGTTGGTTTATTTATTTTAATGATCCTCCTTAAATCAATAGGAGTAGCTATTATTACAATATCAGAGTTAATCTTAGCAATTGTTTCTTCTAATTCTTCAATTTGCTCTTTAGAATATCCCATAGCAGGAATCAATTTGCCTATATGAGGGTATTTCTCATAAACTTGTTTTATGGTTCCCACCGCTTCTTGACGAGGGTCTATAATTTCTCTGGCACCATATTTAATTGCCGCAACTACTCCAGCTCCATAGCTCATCTCTCCATGAGTTAATGTCGGACCATCTTCAATTACCAATACCCTTTTGTCAAATATTAAATCAGCATCCTCTACAAATATCGGAGATGCCGCTTCTACTATCTCAGCCTCCCCATTCACCTTTCTTATATTTACTCTGACACTCTCTATATTCTTTCTATCAGCCGTATCAATCTTATTTATTATCACAATATCAGCTCTTTTCAAATTTACTTCACCCGGAAAGTATGTAAGCTCATGCCCCGGTCTATGCGGATCAACAACCACTATCTCTATATTTGGCTCAAAAAAGGGATAATCATTGTTGCCCCCATCCCAAATTATTACATCCGCTTCCTTCTCGGCTTCTCTTAATATCTCTCGGTAATCAACCCCTGCATACACTGGAATCCCTCTCTTTATATGAGGCTCGTATTCTTCCCTCTCTTCAATCGTGCAATTATATTTATCCAAATCTTCAAGGGAAGCAAACCTTTGCATCCTTTGCTTTGATAAATCTCCATAAGGCATCGGATGCCTTACTATTACTACTTTCTTCCCAAATGATTTAATTATTTCTGAAACCTTCCTTGTCGTTTGACTTTTACCTGAACCAGTCCTTACTGCACAAATAGATACTACATACTTAGACGATTTCAACATAGTTTCTTTCGGACCCAATAATTCAAAATTAGCTCCTTTAGCCAATGCCGTGCAAGCAAGATGCATTACATATTCATGGGATACATCCGAATAAGCAAATATGACTTTGTCTATTTTATATCTATCTATTATCTCAGATAGCTCTTTCTCATCATATATTGGTATCCCTTCCGGATACAATCTCCCACTTAATTCCGATGGATACTTCCTCCCTGCTATATTCGGTATCTGCGTCGCTGTAAATCCTACCACTTCATATCTATCATTATCACGATATTTCATATTAAAATTATGAAAATCCCTACCAGCAGCTCCCAGGATTATCACTCTTTCTTTCTTCATATCCTAACAACTCCTTTCTTTTAAATAAAAAATATTGTTTATTTTTAAATTATTTCGAATGCTTCTGTTATTAATTTTTTAAGATAACAAATTGAATTGATTAAGTCAAATTAATCTGTGTTTATCCTTTTTCATCTGTGTTCATCTGCGTTTATCTGTGTTCATCTGCATCTGTCTGTGTCTATCTAAAGATAAATGAGGACCCTCTTGTATTCAAGTTTGGGCTTAGCAAAATTTAAGATTAAGCCAACTTCATACCCAGCGGCTCTCAAGTAATTCAATGTTTGAGCATAATGAATTCTTGATAAGAATTCTGCCGCTTTTACTTCAACAACTACTAAATCTTCAACGATTAAATCAGCAGTATAAATACCCACACTTTTACCTTTGTAATCTATGCTTATCGGCTTTTGGTTTTCAACCTTCAGCCCTTTACTATTCAATTCATAAATAAGCGCATGCTCATACACTTTTTCTAAAAATCCACATCCAAGATAATTATGCACCTCAAAAGCACAATTCAAAATTTTACCTGTAATGTCCTTATGCTTATATTCTCTCATCTGTGTTCATCTGTGCTAATCTGTGTTTATCCTAATCTTAATGCTTTTCTCTATAATCAGATTTTTAAACATAACAAATTGAATTGATTAAGTCAAATTAATTCATCGCAACATCTATTCATCTGTGTTTATCTGTGTTCATCTTTATCTGTGTTAATCTGTGTTCATCTGTGTTTATCCTAATCTGTGTTAATCATAAAGGGAATTAAAAAGAAGCTTAAAAGTTGAAGTAGATTGTCCTCTATTATTTATATTGAAGCCCAATAAAACAATCTTTCCCTTTCCGATTTTGGCTTCAATCACTGATGTCTTTCCATAGAGAAGCTTTTCTCCTTGAATGAATCCACTTAATAAAAGAGGTTCATCTGGATAATATGCTATGCTTTGAGCTTCTTCCTCTCCAGTAGGCAAAATTAAAAATGCTGGACTATCTGCAAAAAAAGCTGAAATATCATCCAGCATCCCATAAGAAATAGGATGTTTAGAGTTCAATTTCATTTTTAAAATCGACCCTGAACATAAAAAATCCTTCGCCTTTACATTTTTAAGAATATTCACAGCCGGAGCTCCTAATCTTTCAATAGCAAAATTTGAGGCTTGGTCAATGGCAACTACTTTTCCCCCTTCGCGAATAAATCTCTTGATATTATCAATCCCTTCCTGCTGAATCCCACCACAATATTCCGGCGGCATAGTTCCTTTTTTATGCCCATTAATAATTTCTTCAGTAGATTGAGGTGGTATTATTATCACATCATAATTGCTTTTTAGATTTCCTGCTTTTATTTCAGCATCATAAACATTAGTGTAAGGAAATTCATATTGTTCCAGCAGCCATCTTGTCCATCCTTCATCTATATTAGGTACCCAAGATTTATATAAAGCAATTCTCCCGATGAGAAGCTTTTTGGATCTCAAATTCTTAAATTCTTTAATACCATAAATTTCTACATTTAATCCTTGAGCTAATTTTTCTAATAGAGATTTTTTTAAATCCTTTTTATATATTATAAAAGTCCCTGCCGTAAGCTTTTTGGAGCCAAATGAGAATTCATCAACTAAATATTCTACATTTACTTTGCTCTTGATTAATCTATTTATTAATTTATAAGAATCATTGGATTTTCTATCTATGGCATATGCAGAAGCATTTTCTTCAATCTTAATTGATGGAATTGGTAAAGAATTAATTTGCTTGCTTGGGACTGAGAATTTGGAAGAAGCTGAAATTACTTTTAGACCCATTTGAAGAGGCAATGTCCAGCCTGTAACATCATACGGTCTTAAAGGTGCTCCTTTGAATTCTTTTGGGTCTGTAATTGATTGCCATAATTCCGGATATTTTCTCAAATCCGGGTATTGTTGAATTTCAAATACATTTTTTACAAAGTAAGCAAACGCTTGATTCATAAAAACTATGTAAGTTCCTGCAGGGTGTTTAATATTATCGACGATAAAATCTTCGGTAGCTTGATTAATTTCAATCCCTTGAAGCAATAAACGATCTAAAAGAGTATACAAGCTTGAAATATCCCATTGTTTTTTGGGAATTATAAAGGCATAAGGAGGTTCGTTGCTGAATAATTGAATTACGCTGTTTGCTATTTTATATTTTCCATATAAAAGGTCATATCTGAATTTGGAAGCGAACTCTAATACAGCCAGGGAGGCAGTCATAGAATAATCTATTGCATCTTTAAGTCTCCACCAACCTCCTTTCCAGGGACTTGGATAAAAAGCTGATATAGTTAAGTCCTGATATGCTTTGGGGAAATCTTTTATAGTATAAAAATAAGGAGTTGCATACTCATATAAAGCAGTTTCTGTCAGTATGGATATAATATTATGAGAATCCATTATTTGAGTTAAATAACCTGGATACCAAGAATCAAAATAGATTCTTGAGATAGCACCTTCTTTTTTCTCTTTTTCAAATACCATCCCCATATAAGTTCCAATTAAATTTTGCCATCTTAGTATAAGAGGATGAATATTAGGATTTGTAGGTTCTGAATTAGGTGGTATCCAGATTCTGGCAGGAAAAGGAGCAGTTTGATGATGATTATATACTATCTCCGGATACCATTTATGATTGATTAGAGAAATAATATTTCTTGTCTCAATTTGATTTGCCATAAAATAATCTCTGTTATTATCATGCCCAACATATTTATGATAAAGCCAAGGTAATGGGCTCACTTCATAAGGAGTGCCTACATTCTTCTTATACCATTCTGCTACCATATCCATTCCGTCCGGGTTAGGAAAAAATAAAAGCAAAATTACATTTTTTAATATCTCTTCTACTTTCTTATCTTCTGAAGAAACAAGATAATAAGCTAATTCAATAATGTGCTGTGCAGGAGCACACTCGGTCGCATGAAGTCCCCCATCTATGTATACTATAACTTTCCCTGTTCTTGCTAATTCTTTAGCTTCCTCTTCATTGATGCCTTTCCCAATAGATAATTTCTTTGATATTTCCGCATATTCATCCAATCTCTTTATATTTTCCTCTGCAGATATTACTGCGTAATACATATCTTTATTCATTGAAGTTTTTCCAGCTACAAAAAGCTTTATCTTATGTGAGCTTTTTTCTAAAATCTGCAAATATTTTATAGCCTCAGCATAGCTTGCTAATTTGTAATCTTCGCCTATGGAGAAGCCCAAAATTTCTTTAGGCGTTGGTATGCCTTTATCCGATGAATTCAAATTTGCAGCATAGAATAATATTAGAAAGAACAGCAATATTAATTTTTGTCCTCTTTTTAATTCTATTTCAGACATAATTTTCATCCATTTCCCAATTTTTAGGGTTATACATTATGTACTGACGGATTTTGTTCAATTCCTCATCATTTCGGATGATATGTTCATAATAATTGCGTTGCCATACAATTGAATTTTGTAGAGGCACGGCGTGCCGTGCCCCTACATTATTAAAAATCCAAAATATCCTATGAATATGGTTTGGCATTATCACAAATACATCCAATTGCACATTCGGAAAATGTTTTGGAATGTCCAACCAACATTGTTGGGCGATTTTCCCGTATTCATCCGATCGCATTTCACCACCAATAATTTCACCCAACAAACATTGGCGATTATGTTATTCTTTGTTAGCTCCATTGTAATCCTCAATCTTTCCAAAAGAATAGCAGGT
>CAYREJ010000083.1:0-9404 GCA_964423235.1 uncultured Acidobacteriota bacterium
ATGGACTCTGTGCCTCTGTGGTGAAATATAAAAAAAGCACAAAGGACAAGGAGAAAGCAAGTTAGAAAACTAATTCGTCAAATTGTTAGTTCACTAATGATCTAATAAATACATAGTGGAAGCATGAGAGAGTTATTGAAAGAAGTAGCTGTGAGGGATTAAGTAGACGATGGTGGTTATTATGATTCCTATTATGACCCAAAAACAGAATTTTCTTTCAGTAATTAATTCTTTCTTTGTTAAAATCAAGAGAATGCCCCAGAATATTGCAGTGAATAAGCTTTTATTATCAGTAATGTCGTCGCCAATAGGTATTCCGTTCCAGCCTTTACCAAAAGCCGCTTTTGCAACAAAATAGCCTAAGAAAATGGTGGAAAAAGCAAATAAAACCCAAGCCCAAAATACAGATGAATAAATTTTTCTAAAAAGCAAAGAAGAATTGTTATTTATCAAGTAAGTCAAAGCAAAATAAAATGAATGAATAAGGAACAGTGCTGAAGCAACTACTAAGACTATATGCGTTAATAGTAGGAATTTAGAAGGTTTCCCTTCATAAGTAACATAGAGTAAAGGTTTGTTAGGTGCCCAATGTGGAATTCTTATTACTGATCTTTGATTATCTTTTAAATAAATAATTTCAAGAAAGTAGAAGAAGCGTTCTCCTCTTTTAAGAGTAGGAAGTTCGCCAACCCAATTATTTCCTTGAGAAATTCTTTGAAGAGGAATTGAGTTAAAGGCTTCTTCGTGCTTTTTTTTATAATACCCTTTTGCAGAGATAATATTTTCTTTTGAGAAAGGGAAAATAGTAATAAATAATAAATGATTGTGCCCTTCATATTCATCGTAATCTGGGATGAAAATAAATCCTATGGAATATTTTGGATTTAAATTTTTATAAATATCAGGTGTGATAATAGAATAAAAAAGAAGATATAAACCTAATGCAGTGACAGCGAAAGTAATGAGAAGAGGAAGCTTATTTTTAAAAGAATAATTTGCCATTTATTTTGAAATTAGGAATTAGAAAACATTATTTATTGTTTTTTAATCTTTGGAAAGCGGGAGTATCTAACATATCTTCTTCGAAGGCAATATCCATCATATCTTCAAATGTAGTTGGAGTTGGGGTTTTTCCTTCTCTAAGATAAGTATTAGTATCATTTTTAGAGAACTTAAGAGCTTGCATAACACCGGAGGATGATTTCTTGAATGTTGCACTTCCTTTAGCAGTATCAGGTAAGCCACTAATTATTAAAGTAAATTTGATAGAATCACCCATATTTGGATCAATATAAGCTCCCCATTTTATATCAGCATCCTGATGGAATTTTTCAATAATGCGGCTAAGAGCTTCATTAACTTCATAAGTAGTTATGTTTTCATCACCACAAATACTTATGAGGGCACTCATAGCTCCGGAAATAGAAATATCCTCTAATAAAGGAGATGAGATTGCCATTTCAATAGCTTGAGTAGCTCTGTTTTCCCCTTTAGCAATACCTGTCCCCATCAAGGTTTTTCCTTTTCCCTGAAGAATAGACTTAACATCAGCAAAATCTAAATTAACAATACCGGTTTTTAAAATAAGTTCTGAAATTCCCTGAACTGCTGACTTGAGAACTTCGTTGGCTTTGGCAAAAGAATCTTTCAGAGGGGTGCTTTTTTCGCTAATTTTAAGTAATTTTTCATTCGGAATTATGATATAAGAATCTACTTTATTTTTTAGGGCTTCCATGCCTTCTTCAGCATATCGCATTCTTTTACCACCTTCCCAAGGAAAAGGTTTTGTTACAACAGCCACGGTCAATATATCTAATTCTTTAGCAGCTTCTGCTATTATAGGAGAAGCGCCTGTACCTGTTCCACCGCCCATACCGGCTGCTATGAAAACTAAATCTGCTCCTTTCAAGATTTCCATTATTTTTTCTTTATCTTCAATAGCAGCTTGTTTACCTTTTTCTGGATCGCCCCCTGCTCCTCTTCCTTCAGTAATATTTTTGCCAATTTGAATTTTCAAGGGTGCAGCTGATTTCTCAAGTGCTTGAGGATCAGTATTGATTGTTATAAATTCTACGCCTGTCAAACCTGAATTTATCATCTCATTGACAGCATTATTTCCAGCGCCACCAACTCCTATAACTTTTATTTGTGCCGGATTGACCTTCTCATCTAAAGAAATATTAATCTTATTGATGGATTGATTTAAATTGTCAATCATTTCTTTGCCTCCTTTAAATTGACTTCATAAAATTTATTTTTATTCAAATATCAGTCTCATTACTGATTTTAATCTATTAATTAATCCTTTTTGGGAAGCTAACTTTTCTTTATTTTTTATTTCTTCAGCAGCATATTTGATTAATCCTACTGCGGTAGAAAAGATAGGACTATCAACGACTGCAGTTAATCCATCTACTCCATAAGGTTTTCCTATGGAAACATTTAAATCAAAAATTGCTTCAGCCATATCAGTCATTCCATCTAAAAGGGAACCACCGCCAGTAATTATGACTCCTGCTGTTAAGCATTGGTAAAGATCAACTCTTTTAAGTTCTTCTTTTAAATTTGTAAATAATTCTTCAGCTCTCGGTTTGATAATTTCATTTATTATTTGTCGGCTAATGAATCTTTTAGCTGAACCAGCTATGCTTGGGACTTCAATTGTATCATCTTCTCCAACATATGATAAAGCAACAGTTCCATATTTTTTCTTAATTTTTTCAGCTTCCTCCATAGGAGTCCTTAATCCGACCGCTAAATCACTTGTAAAAAGAATTCCGCCAATGGGAAGAACATAAGTATGCCATAAACTGCCATTATCAAATGCAGCTAAAGAAGAAGTTCCTCCTCCTATATCTATTAACGCTACACCAAGATTCTTTTCTGATTCTTTCAAAACAGCTATGCTTGTTGCAAGCTGCTCAAGCACCGGCACCACTTTAGGTATCCCTGCTTTATTCACGCATTCTATTAAATTCCTTAAAGCTACACTGCTGCAAGTAACAATATGAACATTCACTTCTAATCTTGTGCATATCATCCCTAATGGGTCTATAATGTTCTTCTGATCATCAACTATAAATTCTTGCGGTATCACATGCAGTAAATGCTTATCCTGAGGAATTGTTATCTTTTTCGCTGCCTCCAGTACCCTGTTAATATCTTCCCTTACTACTTGTCTTCCTTTTGAAGAAATTGTTATTACTCCACGTGAATTGAAACCCCTTATATGACTGCCGCTTATTCCCACATATGCTTTGTCTAAAGTTACACCCGCCATAAGCTCAGCATCCTCTATCACTTTCTTTATGCATTCTACAGCTTTCTCAATAGAAATTATCACCCCTCTCTTTACTCCACTTGATTCTTCTATCCCATATCCTATTAAATTTATAGTACCATCATCCTTTAACTCACCTATTAAAGCGCATACCTTGCTTGAACCTATATCTAATGATAATAAATATTTCTCTTTAGCCGCCATAGCTTATAAATTTTGCTTTAATATAATTTGATTGCTAAATCTTAAATCTAATATCCCATTATTACCTTTTATCTCCTCTATATCCCTTTTATATCTTATATATTTATCAAGCTCTTCCCTTATATCTTCTCCATTAACCAACAAGATCGCATCCTTTAATTCTATAAAGAATATATCCTCTGAATAATTGTATCTTATGAGTTTCAGCTTTAAATATTCTTCCTTGTAATTGCTTAGTTCCTTTAGTATCCTTAATCCTCTTTGAATTACTGAATTGCTAATCCCTTCTTCTATATATATCATCGGTAAAAATTTCATATCTTCATTATTTAATAATTCTTGTATTATCCTCCCATGTTGATCTATAAGGTAAATTCTTCCAGATATTAAATATGCAAATGGTTCTTCCCTCTTTATGTAAATCCTTATCTCATCAGGCAGAATCTTTTTTATCTTCACTTCCGATACCGATGGAATCTTCAATATTCTTGAATTCAATTCTTCAAGATTTAAAAATAATATGTTCTTTCTCTTGAAATAATTGCTTACTAACTTTTTTATCTTTATCTGCTCCTTTTCTTCAACCCCTTCTATAAATATCTTCAAATCTTTTTTCGGAAAAGTTTGCAATAGTACATATGAAATGCCATTGAAAATAATAAAAATTTCTCCCAATAAAATAAATAATAAAATAATAGAAAAGATGATATTCTTCCTTGATTTAAATTTTGAAGGAAGTATTCTTTTATAGTTTTCTTCCATCAATATTCTTTCAGTCATTTTTCTTTACAAAATATAGCATAATATAAAGCAAATATCAAACATTTTGTATAAATCCAGAAGCCTTGGATGAAAGTAAAATAGCTTCTAAATCTAATAAAATCCCGAATTCCTTAAAAACTCTTTCGCGAACATAATCAATTAATCTCATTACATCAGAAAAAGAAGCATTGTATCTATTTATAATGAAATTAGCATGTTTCTCTGATATAACTGCTCCTCCAATCCTGTATCCTTTTAATCCTAATTCATCAATTAATTTTCCTGCAAAATTATTTTTTGGATTCTTAAAAATACAACCGGCGCTTCTTTCATTAAGAGGTTGTGTATTTGCTCTTCGTTTCATTAAATCGGCGGTAATTTCTTTAATTAAATTTTCATTAGAATATTCTAAATTAAAAGAAGCTTCTAAAATGATTTTAACTTGGCTGTTATCAAAATTACGGTAGCCAAAGGATAAATCTTTTTTAGATAGAATTTTTAATTCATTATGAGAATTTAAGAATGTAATGTTTTTCAATACATCTTTTATCTCTTTTCCGAAGGCTCCGGCATTCATAGAGATAGCACCACCGACGGAGCCTGGGATACCGGAGATAAATTCTAAGCCTGATAAAGAATTATTTGCTGCTTTTTGGCATAAATGGTTCAGGGGTAAACCAGCTCCAACTTCTATAATATTTTCTTTAATGGCAAAATGATTTAAATATTTGGTAGACACAAAAATTATATCTAAAGGTTTATCATCTATTATTAAATTACTTCCATTTCCTATTATTTTATAAAGGAATTCTATTTCTGTTAGGAAGATTAATAATTTTTGGAATTCAGAAACTGTTTTGGGGTGTATCATTAAAGGAGCATAACCACCAATTCCGATTGTTGTATAGTCTTTTAGCGAAACATCTCTTTTATGGCTTATGTTATTTTGTAATAAAAAATTATTAACCAGATCAATCTTTTTCATAATCATTAATTATTTTAGAAATTTGGTGGTGGAGTTTATAAACATTTCCAGCTCCCATAGTAAAAATAATCGTTTCTTTAGATAATAGTTCTTTAAGCAGATTAGGGATGTCTTCTATTTTCGGGATATAATAGCAAGAAGGATGTTTTTTATTTATTAATTCATCAGCAATAAGCTTAGAGGATACGCCTTCAATTTGTTTTTCGGAAGCAGCATAGATTTCAGTGAGAATGATGATATCAGAATTGAATAAGGCTTCAGCGAATTCTTTGTAGAGATGGAAAGTTCTTGTATATCTGTGAGGCTGGAAAATAGTTATAATTTTTTTATTCCATCCTTTTTTAGCAGTGTCGATTACGGCTTTTATTTCAGTAGGATGATGAGCATAATCATCTATGAGCATAATGGTTTTTGACTTAAACATTAATTGGAATCTTCTTTCTACGCCGGCGAAATCTGATAAGCTTTTGATAGCTTCTTGCATAGGTATATCTAAATAATGAGAGATAGCTATAGAAGCGAGGCTATTTTTAACATTATGAATCCCTGGAACTTTCAATGAAACAGTATCTATTTCTTTTCCTTTATAAATGAGAGTGTAGGAAGAGCCAAATTCTTTTAGCAATATATTAGCGGCTACAAAATCAGCTGAAGGGTCCAATCCGTATTTAATGATCTTTTTTTCTAATTTAGGCAAAAGTTCTTTAATAATATTATCGTCAATGCAGGCAACGATAGCTCCAAAGAAAGGGACTTTATTCATAAATTCTGAGAAAGCGTTGCTGATTTCATCCAGGGAGTTATAAGCATCAAGGTGTTCTCTGTCTATATTGGTAATTACTGTGAAAGTAGGAGATAGTTTCAGAAAGGATTTATCAGATTCGTCAGCTTCTACAATCATAATGTCTCCTTTTCCGAGTTTAGCATTTGTGCCGAGGGCAATTAATTTTCCGCCAATTACCATAGTAGGGTCTTTGCCTGCATCGGCGAAGATAGTGGCAATCATAGAAGTAGTTGTTGTTTTGCCATGGGCTCCAGCAACCGCTATGCTATATTTTAATCGCATTAATTCAGCAAGCATTTCAGCCCTTTGAATTACAGGAATGTGATTAGCTTTGGCAGCTAATATTTCTTCATTATCAGGTTTGATTGCTGAAGAAATAACTACTAAATCAGCATCTTTTACATTTGATGAATGGTGTCCGATGAAAATCTTAGCTCCTAATTCAGTCAGACGGTCAATAATTGCTGAACGGGAAATATCAGAGCCTGTTATATGGAATCCGAGATTGAGTAATAGTTCTGCAATCCCACTCATCCCTATGCCTCCTATCCCTATCATATGAATTCTCTTCATTCTGGTCTGCATAAATTTATTGAAAAAATTAGTTTCCATCTTTACCTCATTTTGAAATTATTTCTTCTAACCAATTTAATATTTCTTTTGCAGCATTAGGTTTAGCTAACTCTTTTGCCTTCTGAGATTTTATTTTAAGTTCATCAGGGTTATTCAATGCGTGTAATATTAATTGGGATAAATTTTTCCCTGACATTTTTCTTTCATCTAAGACCCAGGCAATTTCTTTTCCTTGGAGTAATTTAGCATTTTCAGCTTGATGGGCTTCACCGGAGACCATAAGAGGAATTAGTATAGAAGGTCGTCCCGAAATCAAAATTTCGCTAATTGTGGAAGCACCACTTCTTGCTATAACTAAGCTTGCTTTTTTGTATTGTTCATAGATTTTATCAAAATATGGTTGAATATCGGTTATAAATCCTTCTTGCTGATATAAATTCTTTATAGCTATGTAATCTTTTAATCCTGTTTGGTGCATTATAAATAAAGTTTCCTTTTTATGTTTAAGATAAGGTAAGGCATCAATCATAAAATTATTGAGGTTATGGGAACCTTGACTTCCTCCAAATATGAGAATTCCGAAGTATCCATCTTGGAAAGGTTCATATTTCCAATTATTTTCTATAAATTCTTGCCGCACAGGATTCCCGGTAAGTTTAAATTTATTATTTTTTAGCAATTCAGGATTGGGGAAACCCAAAGCTACTCCCTCTGCAAATTTTGAAAGCCATTGATTAGTATATCCTAAATTATAATTCTCTTCTAAAAGAAGAAGAGGTATTCTCTTAATTATGCTTGCAATACAAATAGAAGCGCTGGCATAACCTCCAGCTCCGATAGTGGCTACCGGAGAATATTTCTTTATTATCCTGAAAGAAATAAATAAACTACTTAAAAGAAGCATAAGGCTTTCAATTTTCTCAAAGAGAGATTTCCCTCTAATTCCTTTTGTTTTAAGAAGGTAATAATGTAATTGATGCTTTAGGAATAAGCTCCTTTCCATTCCATAAAAGCTTCCTACAAAAAGGACGCTTGATTTCGGATACCTTTTTTTCCATTCTTCTTTAAGAACTAAAGTAGGATAGATATGTCCTCCTGTTCCACCAGTTGCTATTATTATAGTTTTATTATTTAAATCTTTTTTCATAGGCAAAATTATTTAAGGTCTTGCGATATATTCAATAATAAGCCTAAGCTTGATAAGCAAGTTAGCATTGAAGAACCTCCATAGCTTATAAAAGGAAGAGTTATTCCTTTTGTTGGTAATATCCCCAAAACTACACTTATGTTTATCAAAGCTTGATAAGTTATCATAAGAATTATTGCTAAGGCTAAATAGGTTCCTTGTTTACTTTTGGACTTTTTCATAATCAAAATTCCTTTAATGAAAATTATAAAATATAAAAGCCATATTGCAAAAGTCCCGATAAAGCCCAATTCTTCCCCTATTATTGAAAATATGAAATCATTATGTAATTGAGGGATGTAATATAATTTTTGAATGGAATTGCCAAAACCTAACCCTTTTATCCCACCGCTTCCTATTGCAATTTTTGCTTGAGTGAGCTGGAAAATTTTGCTTGCTTGGATTTCATCTTGGCTTATTTTATCTTGATGAAGAAAAGCAAAAATCCTATCTATTCTGTATTTTTCATTTACAATAAGGAAACTTATAGATATTAATCCAATAATCATAATAGTAATAAGGAATTTTTTTTCTAATCCAGCAAGAAAAAGAAAAGTGAACAAGACTGAAAGTATAAGAAAAGAAGTTCCTAAATCAGGTTCTTTGATTATCAAAAAAATCATAATTAGAATTGGTAGACTTACTGAAGCAGCTCTGCTTAAGGAAATGGGCGGTTCAATTTTGCTAAAGGCATAGCCTAAATAAAGCATTATAGTTAATTTTGTAATTTCTGAAGGTTGGATGTTTATGAAACCTAATTCAATCCATCTGTGAACATTTCCTTTTTGAGTAAATGGTATTAATAGAAAAATAATAGAGACCAATATGCTTGCATAAATGACAAACTTATTCATCAGATATTTTAAATTGATCAAAAGAAAGAATAGCATTGATATTAGCCCAAGGAACACCCATATTAATTGTCTTAGAAGGAAATGGTAAGGTTTAAGGTTTTTTGCTAAAGCAATTAAAAATGAAGATGAGAAAACCATAGGTATTCCTATTGTGAGCAGAGCTAATACAAGTATTAATATTGATATATCGCATCTTTTTTTAGCCGTCATTTTATCTCCTAAATGCTTTTCTCATCTTTAATCATAGTTTATTCACTTCTTCTTTGAATTTATTGCCTCTATCGGCATAATCTTTAAACATGTCAAAGCTTGAACAAGCAGGGGATAGTAAAACAATATCACCAGCTTTACTGTTTTCATATGCTTTTGCCACGGCTTCTGCCATTGACCCAGCAAAGAGTATTTTGATGTTGGTATTTTTAATAGCGTTATAAATTTTGTTTTTGGTTTCTCCCAGTAAAATTGCAGCTTTTACATGCTTTTTAATTGGATCAGCTAAAACATCATAATCCAAATGCTTATCTTTTCCTCCTAAAATTAATACAACATTTTTTTGAAAACTTTCTAATGCTTTTATGACAGCATCTGTGTTTGTAGCTTTTGAATCATTTATAAATATGATGCCGTCCTTTTCTTTTACAAATTCCATTCTATGCGGTAATCCTTCAAAATTATAAATTGTCTCTTCAATGATTTCTTTTTCTATATTTTCTAACAAAGATGCTAAAGCGCAAGCCATAATATTTTCAATATTGTGGATGCCTTTTAATTTTATT
>CAYREJ010000084.1:0-9344 GCA_964423235.1 uncultured Acidobacteriota bacterium
TTGTAGAGTTTATAGAGTTTGTAGAGTTCCACATATCATTACAATCAACCATATTAGGTTAATGAAAATGATTATGTACCCTATCAACACTAAAATCGATCTGAGCTTATAGCATTTTTAGAATTTATAGAATTAAAAGAACCAAAATTTATTACCATTTTAATATTAAATCATAAATAATTATTTAACCTTCACTTCTCACTTCTCACCTCTTACCTCTAACTTCTTACCTCTAACTTCTCATCTCTTACTTCTCATCTTTAGAGTTAAGAGTTTATAACTAAAGCTAAGGAGAAGAAGGTAAGACATTGTGGAACTCGATAAACTCTCAACTCTATAAACCCTATAAACTCTACACTCTCTATTGCAAAATTTCTTGCGATGTTATAATATAATTTAATATTCAAATTAGTTTTAATAATGAAAACTTGGAGGTTTAAATGGATATTAGTATTGAATATGAAGCATTAGATAAGTTAAGAAGCGATTTATTAATAATTATTTTAGATGAAGAAAAAAAACTTTTTGAAAGTAATAATGAAGCAATAAATAAATTAATTGACAAAGCAAAAGAAGATTTCAAAGAGAAGAGAGTCAAAAAGGAGATTTATTATACTTTTCCTGAAGAGAATCCGATTAAGAGATTATTAATTTATTGGAATGGGTTAAATTCAAATCATAATATATGGGAGAATATAAAAATTTTTACTGCAAAAGCACTGCAATTTTGTAAAAGCTATAATATAAATTCAGCGGATGTAGTAATGAATAGTGAAGATGGTCTTCCATTCATAGGGAAGATAGTAGAAGGTTCTATTTTGGGAAGCTATACTTTTGATAAATATAAAAAAGAGAAAAATGAATTTTTTAAGACATTTCAGCTGAAAATAATAGGGAATGAAAATTTCAAAGAGAAGAATGAAGCGTATTTAAGAAGATATAGGATAGTATCAGAGATTGTAAATGAATGTAGGGATATAATAAATGAGCCGGGTTCTGTTGTTTATCCGGAGATATTAGCATTAAAAGCTGAAGAAATCGCTAAAGGATATGGGATGGAAATAAAGATATGGCGAAAGAAGGAATTAGAAGAGGAAGGATACAATGGGTTATTGCAAGTAGGGAAAGGGAGCATTCATCCTCCTTGCTTAATAATGATAAAATATAAAGGGGAGAGCAAGAGGAATTTAGGTCTGATTGGGAAAGGGATAACTTTTGATACAGGTGGTATTTCATTAAAGCCAGCTGCTAAAATGTATGAAATGAAGGGGGATATGGCTGGTGGAGCAGCAGTAATTTATGCGATGAAAGCAATTGCTGAGTTAAAGGTTCCCATAAATGTAACAGCGATTGTTCCGGCAGCTGAAAATATCCCAGACGCAGCTGCACAGAGACCTGGGGATATTTTCTATGCAAAAAATGGAAAAAGCATAATGGTAGACAGCACCGATGCCGAAGGAAGATTAGTTTTAACAGACGCTTTTTATTTAGCCGGGCAAGAAAAATGCTCTCATATTGTTGATATAGCTACATTGACAGGCGCATGTGTTAGGGCATTAGGAACTTCCATAGCAGGTATATTTGGCAATGATGAAGCTTTTATTAGAGCTGTAATTGAAGCAGGTAAAAGACATGGAGAAGTTTATTGGCAGTTACCGCTAATTGAAGAATATAAAGAAATGTTAAAAACTCCTTATGCGGACTTAAACAATATAGGAGGGCAATATGCCGGCGCAATCACTGCTGCATTATTCTTAAGAGAATTTATTCCCGAGAATAAGCCTTGGGTTCATTTAGATATTGCTGGACCTTTCATCCAGGAAAAAGAATGGAAGTATTATGAAGCAGGAGCTACTGCCTTTGGTTTAAAAACTCTAATTGATTTAGCAGAAAATTTTAATGAATATATTAAATAAGATAAAATATTATTGAAAGGAGGAAAAAAGTGAAGAAAGAGAAAAAGAAAAAAATATTGATAGCTGATGATAGTTATGTAGCATTTAAGAAGCTATCGGATATAATACCTAAAGATGAATATGAGATCATTGGCCCGGCTAAAAATGGAGCAGAAGCCATCAAATTATTTAAAGAGAATAAGCCTGACATTACAATATTAGATTTAGTGATGCCGATAATGGATGGTTTAGAAGCTTTAGAGGGACTAATGCAAATTGATAAGAATGCAAAAATTTTAGTTGTATCTTCAATGGGAGGTGTAGGTTCAAAAGCAATAAAAGCTTTAGAATTGGGCGCCAAAAATGTAATAACAAAACCGTTCAAATCTGAATCAGTATTAAAAATTTTAAAAGAATTATAAAAGAGGGGAAGGTAAAGATATGGGTATTAAATTTTTTGGACAATATTTATTAGAAAAAGGTATTATAACAAAGGAACAGCTTTTAGATGCGGTAGCCTTTCAGGAGCAGCAGAATATTAAATTTGGTGTTTATGCAATGCGAAAAGGATACATAACCAAAGAACAGCTTGAGAATCTATTAAAAGCACAAAAGAATAGTGATATGAAATTAGGAGAGTTGGCAGTAAAAATGGGATATTTGAATCCGGATCAAGTTTTAGAAATAATAACAAAGCAGCAGAACGATCATATATATTTAGGAACTGCTTTAGTAATGAAAGGATATTTAACGAAAGAGGTTTTGGAAGAAGAATTAAAAGAATATCAAAGGGAACAAGCTGAATATACACCTACCGGCAGATTTCCTGTCAAAATTGAGAATGAAGAGGACTTAAAGTATCTGATTGATCTAATAGATAGGATATACATAAGACTTGTTAATTTAAGAGTAAAAAAAGGAGATTTTATTAGGAAACATTTAAGATTTGAAAAAGGAGATTACGGGGCTTATGTAGTGTTTAGGGGCAGTTTGAAAGCAACTTTATTATTTAGTTTTGCTGAAGGGGTTGCTTTAAAAATAGCTGAAAATTTATTGAATGAGCAAACTACAAATAAAGAAATTATAGAAGATGCTATAAAGGAATTTATAAATATAACAAGCGGGAATATATCAGCTAAATTGGCGCAAGAAGGGAAAGCGGTAGAATTTAGCGTTCCTGCAATTTTATTAGATGATGTATTATTAGAAGAGAATCAATGTGTTTATTCTTTTCCTTATCATAGCGTAGAAGGAGTGATGATGTTAGGAATATTATTAGGATAGGTTTAAGCGAACGGAAGTGTATCGTGCCTGGTGGTGCGCTCGGACTTCAAATCCGCAGTTTCGGCTTATAGCCGAAAGGTGAGTTCGATTCTCATACACTTCCGCCATATTTATTAAAAGAGAAGGAGTTCATATTTGACCTTACGCTATTTTTTGTTAATCTATGATGCAAGGAGGCGATAATGAATATTGATTTTTTGAAGAAAGTAAAATTATTTCAGAATTTTGATGAAAAACAACTTAATTTAATAGCAGCGCTTATGATAGAAGAAGATATTCCTAAAAATACAGAGATAATCAGAGAAGGAGAAATTGGAAAATATTTGTACATTATTGAAAAAGGAAAAGTATCAATATTCAGAAAATTTGGGGAAGATAATTTTTTTCTTACCGAATTAGAAGAGAAAGATTTTTTTGGTGAATTATCGCTAATAGATGAAGAGGAGACCTCTGCAACTGTGATAGCAACTGAAGATTCCAAATTATTAAAAATCAAAGCTGATGATTTTAAAGCAATTACGATGGTAGATAGTAATTTATCTGCAAAATTGTGGGAAGCTTTAGCGCGTTCTTTAAGTGAAAGGATAAGAAAAACAACTGATATAGTTCGCAATTATTATGGGATAAATAAAGCTTTGTGTGAGAATGCTGAATTCCGTAAGCTTTTTACAGCTTGGAATTTTTATAAAGAAGAATAAATAGCCATAATTTTTTATAGGATAAGAAAGTATTTATGGATAAAAAAGATTTCATTCAGGTTATTGATAATAATTTTGAAGAAACCATAAAAACAACAAAAGATTTTTTAAGGATACAAAATTTTGTAATTAACAAAGAGAATATAAATGAAGCGATAGACTTTTTAAGGAATGAATTAGAGGTTTTAGGTGCCAGAGTAGAAATAAAGGATTATGGGGACTTACCGATAATGTATGCGGAACTTGATGAAGGAGCTAAAAATACAATAGCTGTATACAAGAATTTTGATATAGTAATTCCGGAGGAGGCGGGATGGAAATATAATCCTTTTGAAGCTGTAATAGGGAAAGAAAATAATGAAGGGGAAGTAATTTATGGAGTTGGGGCAGCTGAGCCTAAAGGACCATTGATTTCATTTATTACTGGATTAAAAGCTTATAAAGCGTTTTTCGGAAAGTTGCCATTAAACATTATTTTCTTATTGGAAGCTGATGAGCAAATAGGAAGTCCGAGCTTACCAAAATTAGTAGAAGAGAAGAGAAAGAATCTAACAAATATAAAGACAGGGATATTTCCTGAATTTAGCGAAACAAGTAAATCTGAAGCTTTAATACCGTTGAGCGTGAAGGGGATAATATATCTTGAATTAATCTGTCGTGGGGGGGAATGGGGAGGACCTGCCAAAATCTCATTGCATAGCAGCAATGCTGCTTGGATAAAATCTCCTGCTTGGCGATTAATCCAAGCTTTAAATACTATGATTGATATTAATGAAAATATATTAATTGATGGTTTTTATAAAGGAATAAAAGAAATTAAATGCCCGCCGGAATTAATCTCCAAAAGCAGGATTCAGGATATGATAAATTTTATGAGAAACCATTATACATTGCAATTTAAGTACGATTTAGAAGATGAAGAGTTATTTTTTAAATATGCTAATACGCCTACATTAAATATAACTAATCTAATGACTATTCAATCGAGAAGATGGATGAAATTTGTTTTACCCTATGAAATAAGAGCAAGATTAGATATAAGATTAATAAAAGGAATGGATGCTGATGAAGTTATTAAACTGATAAGAGAGCATTTAGATGGTTTTGGTTATAAAGATATTGAGATGTTAGTCCATATGAAATATCCTTCTTGGGAGATTGATTATAATGATGAAATGATAAAAATACTTCAGGAAACTTATAAAGAAATAGGAAGAGATTCTGCTTTTTTGCCTTGTTCAGGAACTTCTCTTCCTCTTTATGTTTTTGACAAATTATTAAAAAAGCCTTTATTAATAGCTGGATTAGGAAGAGCTGCAAGAGCTTATCATGCTAATGAATATCTTCCATTGAAAAGTATTAAAGAATTTCAACTATCTTATTTTTATTTATTAAATAAGATAGCATCCTGCTAATTTTGGTTATTATAAATAGATGATTCATGAAATAAAAAAGTACTATTCAAAATGTTCTCTATGTCCTTGGAATTGTAAAATCAATAGATTCACTACACAAGGGAAATGCTTATTAAGATGGGATTCTAAATTAAGTTTCAAAGGCATTATTTGTGGAGAAGAAATAGATATTTCTCCTACCTATGGAATATATTTTGCCGGATGCAATTTAAAATGCTCTTTTTGTCTATATAAAGAATTTCAAGATAATCCTAAATTAGGTAAACCTTTGGAGCTGATTCCTCTAATTGAGGATATAAAAAATAAGAGAGCAAATTATGAAACTATAAGTTTTATAGGTGGAGAACCTTCAATTCATTTATTACCTATAATTCAAATAATCAATTCAATCAAATCATCAAGGAAGCCTTCAGTGGTATTAAATTCCAATATGTATTTTTCTGATCAAGCAAAAGAGATATTATCAGAGACGGTAGATATTTTTATAGCAAATTTTCATTTCGGAAATGATTTGTGCGCGTATAAGCTTTCTGGAGCTTTTAATTATTTAAATACTGTATTAAACAACATAAAGTGGGCTATTTATAAAAAGAAAAAGATTTTTATTAGGCATTTGCTATTGCCTGGGCATCTATATTGTTGTCTTGAACCAATTCTAAAATATTGCAGTGAATTAAAGGGAATAAAGTTTAACCTTATGCTTAATTATGCTCCTTGTAATGAAGCTTGTAAAAATGATAAAATAGATAGGAAAATTACAAAAGAAGAGAAAGAAATATCATTAGGATTATTAGAAAAATATAATATGGAAACTATTGAGCAGAAGGAAATCAAAAACTATAAGAGTAGTGATTTTATATGGGAAGCAAGAGGGGAAGAGCAGGAGATCATCATAGATAATGAAGGATATCTAATAGTGAAATATTTAACAAAAGAGATGAAGATTTTTTTAGATGAAATAAAAGCAGAAGATAATGAAATCAGAAAGAGCGGCAAAATTTATTTATAATTTAGTTAAAAAATAATGGATATAGAGAAAGAGATAGAAATTCTAATAAGAGCAAGGTATCCGATAATATATATAGAGAGCTATGAAGAGTTAAGGGTTGAAGAAATACTGAACAGGATAGCAATTACAAGAAAGAAGAACTTATTTTGCTGGAGTAGCATAAGAGGTATATATCAATATGGAATATCGCTACAATCAAAGAAGGCAATTGATGAATCCACAAGAGACCCAATGATAGCTTTAGATAGAATAATAGAAACGGTAGAGCCAGCAATATATTTATTTAAAGATTTTCATCCTTATATGAATGAACCTACTATTGTTAGAAAATTAAGAGAGTTATCGCAATATTTGAAAACAAGCTACAAGACTTTAATTTTACTTTCTCCGATATTGAGAATACCGCCCGAATTAGATAAGGAAATAACATATATAAGATTTGGCTTACCGGATTTAAAAGAAATGGAAGCTTTGCTCAACAGAATAATAAAAGAAGTAAACGAGAAGACTAACTTAAAAATTCAAATAGATGAAAATACAAAGGAGAGATTACTTCATGCAGCATTAGGACTTACTTTAACTGAAGCAGAAAATGTTTTTGCGAAGGCACTGGTGATAGATAGCAAGCTTGATGAAAATGATATACCTTTAATATTAAGCGAGAAAGAGCAAATAATAAGGAAATCCGGCATATTAGAATTTTATCCGGTGCAAGAGAGCTTTGCCGAGATAGGAGGTTTAAAAGTTCTAAAAAGCTGGTTGAGCAAAAGGCAACTTGCTTTTGCAGAAAAAGCAAAGGAATTTGGCTTACCGGCACCTAAAGGAGTTTTATTAATAGGAGTTCAGGGATGCGGTAAGAGTTTGACAGCAAAAGCAGTAGCTGGGCTTTGGAAATTACCATTGCTTCGGCTTGATGTTGGAAAATTATTTTCTAGCTTTGTAGGCTCATCGGAAGAAAATATGAGAAGAGCTATCCAGCTTGCTGAATCAATAGCTCCGGCTATTTTATGGATAGATGAAATTGAGAAAGCATTTTCCGGAGCCCAAAGTTCTGCTTTTTCAGATGCAGGAACCACTGCACGCGTCTTTGGTTCATTTATTACTTGGCTACAGGAAAAAACTGCACCCGTTTTCGTTATAGCTACTGCTAATAATATTGAGCAATTACCTCCGGAATTGCTCCGAAAAGGTAGATTGGATGAAATTTTTTTCGTGGACCTTCCTTCTAAGGAAGAGAGAAAACAAATCTTTGAAATACATTTAAAAAAGAGAAAGAGGGACCCGGCTAATTTTGATCTTGAAAAATTAGCAACGGAAGCTGAAGGTTTCAGTGGAGCTGAAAT
This sequence comes from uncultured Acidobacteriota bacterium, assembly GCA_964423235.1. Taxonomy (GTDB): domain Bacteria; phylum Acidobacteriota; class HRBIN11; order MFGW01; family MFGW01; genus CAYREJ01. Next base: position 7,645 of record CAYREJ010000084.1, read on the forward strand.
TGAACAAGCTATTATTTCAGCTTTATTTGATGTATTTTCTAAACAAATGCCTTTAACTACCAATGATATTATAAAAAGCTTAAGAGAAACTGTGCCACTTTCTGTTACAATGAAAGAGAACATAAATTATTTAAGGAATTGGGCTAAAGGCAGAGCGCGTAATGCTTCTTATGAAGAACCTGCCCAAATTACAGAAGAAGCCAAATTTACTAAAATAGAAATATAATACAGCAAGGAGGAATTAATATGTCGGTTTGCTTCGTAATAGCGCCGGCGGTCATTGCAGCTTGGCCGGCATTTGTTAGCTGTGCCTCCGCTGCAGCAACTGCTCTGGGATTTAAATTTCTTAAAACTGAACAAGAAGTTATAGAATCAGAAACTGCTACTGAAGTTGAACTGGAAGAAAGCGAAATATTAGTTGATAAACTAAAAGATACTGAATCTATTGATTTAGTTAGAGAAGATGTAAAAATCTCTTTTTATATTAACAAAAAGAAAAAATTTGCTATGCATGTTAGTGGGAAGAATAAAACTGAAGAAGAATTGAAGGCAATTGGTAAAGAAGTATATGACAGGATAAAACAGCAATACGCGTATTTAAAAGTATCAACGGAATTAAAGAAAAGGGGATATAATATTGTAAGTGAGGAAAAGACTGCCAATGGTTCCATAAAAATTAAATTAGTAAAATATTAAAAAGATGGGCAGATTTGAATGGATTGAATTAGGCGAACAAGAAGAAAAACCTAAAATTAATGAAGAGGTTCAATATAATGAAGATTATTATTTGAAGCAAGCTGACAATGCATTTGAAAAAGGCTCTTATCAATCTGCACTCCGATATTATTCAAGAGCATTAAATTTAAACAATACTCTCAAAAGTGCTTGGCTTGGACAAATCATCTGTTTAATAGCCATGGGACAATTTAATGAAGCAAGTGTTTGGGCAGACAAAGCATTAGAATTTTGCCCGGAAGACCCTGAATTATTTGCAATTAAAGCATTAGCCTTGAACAGATTAGGTATGAAAGAAACTGCCCTTTCTTTCTCTGATAGATCAATAAAAGACAGTAAAAATAGCTGGCTCGTTTGGGCTGCACGAGCAGATATTTTGCTCGATGAAAATGAAAATGCTGCTAATTATTGCTTTTACAAAGCACAAGAATTCGCTAAAGAAAATTGGCTTTTTTATATGATGATGGGTATTTCATTCTTATCTATTAAAGAATATGCCAAAGCTATTTATTACTTAGATAAAGCAACTAATCAAAAAAAAGATAATCCAATCTTATATTATCATCTTGCTAATGCTTATTACGAAGATGGCAATTATTCATCAGCTAAGATTTGTTTAAAAAAAGCTATTGAACTAAAACCTGATTTCCAAGAAGCTAAATATATGCTTACTAAAATTTCAAGATTAAGTTTTTATGAAATTATAATTTCAGCCTTAAAAAAATTATTTAAATCATTGAATAAATAATTACCCGGAAATAATATGATCTTTGCGAGCTTTGCGTCTTTGCGTGAAATATTATTTTATTATGCACGCAAATAACGCAAAAAAGAAGTTAAGAAATTAGGAAGTTAGGAAGTTAGGAGGTTAAGAAGTTAAGAGCTTAAAAACCTAAGTAAAGAAATTGATCTTTGCGTGCTTTGCGAGCTTTGCGTGAAATAATAATTTTAATACTCACGCAAAG
>CAYREJ010000085.1:0-9328 GCA_964423235.1 uncultured Acidobacteriota bacterium
GTTTATAGAGTTTGTAGAGTTTATAGAGTTGAGAGTTCCACAAATTATGACTATCCTACAGCAATATTATTTTTTATAATGAATTATTGTTAGAAGTTTGTAGAGCTTAGTATTGCATAAATTATGATTATCTAGCAGAAATATTAATTCTTTGAAGTAATGATGAGGAGAGTTTGTTATTCTTCCTAACATTGTAATATGATAACAATAATGTATGAAGTAGAGTCATTGTGGAGCTATATAAACTTATACCTATATAAACTCTATTGGACCGATTGCCCTATTTGTGATTGAGCAAAAGAAGCTATCATGATATAATGGAGAAATAAAGAAAGAGGAGGTTAAGTAATGCCTAAATATAGAATAGCTTTATTACCTGGTGATGGAATTGGTGTAGAAGTTATAGAAGCAGCTAAGATAATATTAGATAAAATACAATTGGATGCTGAATATATTTATGGAGATATAGGATGGAAATTTTGGTGCACGGAAGGGGATGCTTTTCCCGAAAGAACAATTAAATTACTCAAGGAAGTTGATGCAGCATTGTTTGGTGCAATTACATCAAAACCAGCAAAAATAGCGGAATCAGAATTAATTCCTGAATTGCAAGGAAAAGGGTTAAGCTATCGTTCCCCAATAGTAAGAATGAGACAATTATTTGATCTTTACATTTGTTTGAGACCTTGTAAAGCTTATCCAAATAATCCATTAAATTATAAAGAAGGGATAGACTTAATTGTATTTAGGGAAAACACTGAGGATTTATATTCTGGGGTAGAATTTAATCCGGTGCCAGAGGAAATAGCTGAAGTTTTAGGAAGGAATTCTAAGCAATTTGAAGTTTTCAAGAATTTATCAAAAGAAGAATATGCGATTTCTTGTAAGATCAACACAAAGAGAGGAACAGAAAGGATAGTAAGAGCTGCTTTTGAATATGCAAAGAAAAAAGGAAGAAAGAAAGTAACGATAGTTCATAAAGCTAATGTTGTAAGAGCCAGTGATGGCTTATTTTTAGAAGTAGCCAGAGAGGTAAGTAGAGAATATCCGGAGATTGTAGTTGATGATGCAAACATTGATGCTATGACGATGTGGTTATTAAAGAATCCTTTTAATTATGATGTAATAGTAGCGCCCAATCTTTATGGAGACATTATTTCGGACTTGTGTGCTCAGTTGGTTGGGGGATTAGGTTTTGGTTGCTCCGGAAATATCGGAGATAAATTAGCAGTTTTTGAACCCACCCATGGTTCTGCTCCTAAATATGCAGGGCAATATAAGGTCAATCCTATTGCAACTATATTAGCAACTAAAATGATGCTTGAATGGCTTAATGAAAATGATTTAGCTAATAAAATAGAAAATGCTGTTGCAGCTGTGATTAAAGAAGGCAAAGTTAGAACTTATGACATGGGTGGGAATAATAAAACTTTGGAAATGGCTGAAGCCATAGCTGAAAAAATTTAATTTTTTTCAGGAATGGGAGGAAATGTTTGTGAAAGAAATTATATTGCATGATGTAGGACTTAGAGATGGTCTGCAAATAGAAAAAGAGCTTGTTCCCTTAGAGAAGAAAATTTATTGGGCTCAATCTTTAATAGAGGGAGGAATTGACATTGTTCAATTAGGCTCTTTTGTCAATCCACAAAAGGTTCCTCAAATGGCAGATACTGAAAAATTATTTGAACATATAAAAAAAACTGACAAGACAATTCTTTCTGCTTTAGTTTTGAATGAAAAAGGTTTACAGAGGGGGTTAGCGTGTGGGGTGGAGATGTTTTGTATGGGAGTTTCAGCAAGCAATACACATAGTTTGAAGAATACAGGGATGGAAACTAAAGAAGCTTTAAAATTAATTATAGATATTGCAAAAAAAGCAATAGCAGCTGGCAAGAAAGTGCAAGTTTCAGTTCAATCAGCTTTTGGCTGTGGTTATGAAGGAAAAGTTTCAGAAGAGAAAGTATTAGAGATAGTGAAGGAGTATGTAAATCATGAATTAAAAAATATAAGTTTAGCTGATACAGCTGGACATGCCAATCCAAGTCAAGTAGAGAATTTATTTGGGAGAATTTTTGATTTAGATAAAGATATTGAGTGTGCTTGTCATTTTCACGATACTTATGGTTTAGGATTAGCGAATTGCTATGCAGCATTGAGGATGGGAATTAAGTATTTTGAAACTTCTTTTGCAGGATTAGGAGGATGCCCTTTTACTGCTATTGTGGGTGGCAATGTATGCACAGAAGATTTTGTTCATATGCTTCAGAGAATGGGTTTACGAAAGGAAATAAAATTAGAAAAATTAATTGAAATTGCAAAAGATGCCAGTCAATTTTTTAAAAGGACTTTACCGGGGTTTTTATATAGAACTGGTCCGATTCCTAAATTTGATAAAGATATTATATAAGATTGGAGGTTCATAGTATGAAAATATTAGAAGGGATACGAGTTTTAGATTTAACTAATGTTTTAGCAGGACCATTTGCCACAATTCATTTGGCATTATTAGGAGCAGAAGTAATTAAAATTGAAAATCCTAAAGAAGGGGATCTTGCTCGAAAATTAGGAAATGTTCCTGAATTGAATGCAAAGTTAATGGGGACAAGTTTTTTAGCTCAGAATGCAAATAAGAAATCAATGACATTGAATTTAAAGAATGAGGAGGGGAAGGAAATTTTTAAGAAATTAGCAGCGACTGCGGATGTGGTAGTAGAGAATTTTCGTCCCGGAGTTATGGAAAGATTAGGTCTTTCTTATGAGAAGCTTAAGGAAATAAATTCGCGATTGATATATTGTGCAATATCCGGATTTGGGCAGAGCGGACCGGATGCAGATAAGCCAGCGTATGATCAAATTATACAAGGGCTATCTGGAGTAATGTCAATAAATGGAGATGAGCGGTTGAATCCGTTAAGGTGTGGCTTCCCGGTATGTGATACGGTAGGAGGTTTAAATGCAGCTTTTGCGATTATGGCAGCGCTGTATCATAGAGAAAGAACTGGGGAAGGTCAATTCATAGACATAGCTTTGCTGGATTCAATTATGCCATTGATGGGATGGGTAGCTGCTAATTTGCTTATTGGGAATCAAGAACCTATTCCTATGGGAAATGATAATTTTACAGCTGCTCCGTCGGGAACTTTCATCACAAAAGATGGCTATATAAATATAGCAGCTAATCAGCAGTCCCAATGGGAAGCACTGGCTGATACCTTAGGCGTTCCTGAATTAAAAAATGATCCCCGCTTTAAAGAAAGGGATACACGAAAAGCCAACAGGAAAATTCTAACACCTTTGCTTGAAGAAAAATTAAAAGAATATCCTACTTCTTATTGGGTGGATAAATTAAATAAAGTGGGAGTGCCTGCAGGTGAAATATTAAGTCTAAAGGATGCTTTAAATTCAGCTCAAATTAAGCACCGACAAACTATCCAAACGGTTAATGTTCCTAATATAGGGGACATACAAATTTTTAATTTGACTGCTAAATTTGAGAAAACGCCTGCTAAAATTGAAATGCCTCCACCAGAATTATCCGCTCACACAGAAGAAATTCTTTTATCTTTAGGATATTCAAAGGATGAAATTAATTTATTAAGGGAGAAGGAAGTAGTTTAATGTCTACATTCCTTTTTTCGCCTTTCTTTATTTCTCTGGCACCTTTGAAATTATGACTGGAAGCGGGTCTGGAAATTCGGAAGCCGAAGTAGCATTGATATTTTGAATTTCGGTGCTTTAGCAATAAATTTTCTATTTTATTTGCAAAAGCAAGAGTTAATAATTATGTGTTAAAATATAAGAATTTAGAAAGCTTATTGATTAATAATTGAAAGGAGCTAATTTATGGGAATGACAATGGTTGAAAAGATATTAGCAAGAGCAATCGGGAGAAGCTATGTGAATGTAGGGGATGTAGTTGAGCCGAAAGTTGATTTAGCGATGTCTCATGAGAACGCAGCTTTAGTGATCAATCAGTTTTTGGAGATATACAAAGGAACTAATCTCAAGCCTAAAGTTTGGGACCCTTTAAAGATTGCGATAATTTTTGATCATAGGGTTCCAGCAGAGAGTTCAAAAACAGCTACTAATCAAAAGAGGATTCGTTCTTTTATTGAGGAACAAGGGATAAGAAAATTTCATGATATAAGAGGGGATGAAGGAGGAATTTGCCATCAGGTTCTACCTGAGAGTGGTTATGTTTTACCTGGTTATGTAGTAGTTGGAACAGATAGTCATACGACCAGTCATGGAGCCCTGGGTGCTTTTTCTTTTGGAATAGGTGCCACTGAAATGGCAAGTGTTTGGGCGCTCGGGGTAGTTGTTAATGTAGAAGTTCCTGCTACAATAAAAGTTAATGTTGAAGGCGAGTTTCCGGAGTATGTTCTACCAAAAGATTTAATTTTGTATTTAATAGGAAAGCTTTCGGCGCAGGGAGCCAATTTTAAGGTTCTTGAATATCATGGAGAAACAATAAGAAAGATGAATACTTCCGGACGCTTGACAATTTGCAATATGTCAGTGGAAGCGGGTGCAACTTCAGGAATAATTCCACCGGATGAAGAAACTCTTCGTTATCTTCAGGAAGAAGCAGGATTTCGGAAGGAGATTGAATTAATTCTACCGGATGAAGATGCAAAATATGAGAAAGTTATCAATATTGATGTTTCTAGTTTTTCTCCTCAAATAGCTTGTCCGCATTCTGTTGATAATGTTAAAGCGGTAGAAGAAGTTGAAGGGATAAAAATTGATCAAGTGGTAATAGGCTCTTGCACCAATGGCAGATTGGATGACATAGAGATAGCAGCAAGAATACTTAAGGGGAAAAAGATAGCTCGTAATGTTCGGATGCTTATTTTTCCAGCTTCTTGGCGGATATATTGGGCTGCTATGCAAAAAGGTTATTTAGATGATTTAATCTCAGCTGGAGCAATAATAATGAATCCCGGGTGTGGATGTTGTTTAGGGGTTCATCAAGGTGCATTAGCCGATGGTGATGTTGCTTTATCTACGACTAATAGAAATTTTAAAGGGCGGATGGGAAATCCCAATGCTGAAATATACTTATGTTCGCCAGCAGTAGCAGCTGCAAGTGCCATCAAAGGAGCAATAACTCATCCTTATAAGGAATTTTAGTTGGTGCCAGAGTAAGTTGAGTAAGTTGGCGAGTTGATGCCAGAGTAATAAATAGCAGAAAGCTGAAAAATTATTATTCCTTTTATTGAAAGATTTTGCTAAAATTAATAAAATTTCTTAATAATAGTTTGAGGAGGAAAAGATGCCGAAAGTTGTTTTAAAATTAGGAGATGATGTTTCAACTGATACAATTTATCCGGGGAGATTTATGGCAACAGTTTTACCTACAGAGACGCCGCAATATGCTTTTGCTGACTTTGTAGAATTCAATACAAAATTAAAGAATAAAGAAATTCCAGAAGGCAGTATAATCATAGCTGGGAAAAATTTTGGTTGCGGTTCTTCAAGAGAGCAAGCTGCTTCTTGTCTAAAAGGACATAATCTTATAATCATTGCAAAAAGCTTTTCCCGAATTTTTTTACAGAATTCCATAAATTTAGGATTGAGAACAATTATATGTCCGGATATTGAAGCCGAAGAGGGCGATGAATTAGAAATTATAGAAAATGAGATAATAAATAAGAATGCACAAAAGAGATTCTCTATTTTACCGTTGCCAAAAGCCAGACAAGCTATTATAGATGCCGGAGGATTAATTCCATATACAAGAAAAAAGCTTCTTGAATCAAAAAATACTTGACTTATTTGGTTTATATAACTTATAATTATGTTTCAGTTCTTTTAAAATTTAATATTTATTGCTAAAGCTAAGGGAAAAGGGTTAAAGCCCTTACGGTCCCGCCGCTGTAGCCGGGGACGAGATTCTTTAAAATGCCACTGTTGCTTTATGCAATGGGAAGGCAAAGAATCAAGGATGATCCGGGAGTCAGAAGACCTGCTTTAGCAATTCTGCTCTAATCTTTTTCGAGGAAAAAAGAGGAGTAAAAAATTATTTTATTAATTCTTGCACTTATTTAAGCCTCTAATTCTTCAAAAGGATTAGAGGCATTTTTTTTTTGCAATTTTAATTAGTTGGAGGTAAAAAAATGATAAAAAAATTATCTATTTCTTTTCTATTTCTTTTGGGTGCTTATTTTTTATTTTCGCAGGAAAAGGAAGAAGAATTCCCTTGGCAGCCCCTTTCCTATACAATTGTTGTTACAGCATCTAAGACTGAATTACCTCTTCGGGAAACCACAAGAAGCGTTATATATATAGATCAAAAAGAAATAAAAGCTTCGCATGCAACAACTCTAATAGAATTGTTGAGAGATAAAGCAGGAATTTATATATCTGAGACGGGTGCAGGTCCTGGTGCTAACAGCTCATTGTTTGTTAGAGGGGCTAATTCAAATTACAATATTATTCTTATAGATGGAGTAGAAATTAATATGCCGGGTGGCGATTATGACCTTGGAGATTTATCCCTTGATGGAGTTGACCATATAGAAATTGTTAAAGGAGCTGCCAGTATCTTATATGGTCCTAATGCAGCTTCTTCAGTGATTAATATTATAACAAAAAAGGATAATGACAAAGAGAAAGTTTCTACTTTTTCTTTTATGATAGGCAACTATAAAACTGCAACGGAAAAAGCTGATTTAAATTTTAAAATAAAAAATGCTAATATTAATTTATTTCTTTCGAGGTTAGATAGTGATAGATTACTAAAAATAAATAATGAATATTACAGAAACATCGTTGGTTTAAGATTTGATAATAGTTTCAGTGAGAGGGAGTCTTTAAACTTTGTTTTTAGATTTACTGATTCTAAAGATAATTATCCTACTGGGAGTGCTGGAGATAGATTTTTACCGATTAATCTATATGATCCGCACCAATTTATTAAAAATAAAGAGTGGCTTCTTTCCACAAATTACAGCATAAGTTCCAGCTTCTGGCAAGGGATTTTTAAAATGAGCTATACAAAATTGCTCCTTGATTTCTCTGATGAGGATGATGGAATTCTTATTGATCCGTTTGGTTCTTATTTTGGGAATGACACTTCTTCACGGTTGTCATTGGAGTATCAAAATAATTTCAAATTTGATCTGCGGACTGTTTCTCTGGGAATTGAATACCAAAGGGAAAATTACCTATCTAAAAATAATTATTCTCCGGAAGCTTTCAAAGGGGATAGAAATAATATAGGTTTGTATTTACAAGATCAATGGAGCAATAAGAATAAAAGCGTGTTTATAACTGAAGGAATTAGGTTTGATAAAAATTCAAACTATAAAATTGCTATATCTCCTCAATTTAGTTTTGCCTATTTTATTTCTTCTAATATTAAGGCTAAATCAAGCATTGGATTAGGTTTCAAAGCTCCTACTTTTTGGCAAACTTTAGGCGGGGGATTTGCTGTCGGAAATCCTAATCTAAAACCTGAAAAATCTTTATCATCTGATTTTTCAATAGAATATTTTAATGAAGAAAATATTTCTATTGCTAATACAATATTTTACAATAGATACTTTGATCAGATTGAATATGAGCCTCATTTCAATCCTCAGATACCTGATTATCAGAATATAGGGGAGAGTCGCTCATATGGTTATGAATTTAGTTCCTCCATTTCTTTTAATAAAAGATTCAGTTTAAAAAGCGAATACACTTTCTTAAAAGCTGAGCAAATCAATGTTCCGGTGAAGCCAGAGGTAAAACTTGATATGGTGCCAGAGATAAATAAGCTGCTCTTGAGGAGACCCAAGCACCTGGCTTCCATCACCTTCAATTACCAAATCAAAAAATCAAACATCCGGTTAACTTCTTTGTATGTAGGAAAAAGAGTAGACCTTGATTATTCTAAAAGCATTTTTACACCTATTAGAGTTTTTGCTCCTTCATATTTCAAAATAAACTTATCAGCTGACTATTCATTTAAACCTAATTGGAATCTTATTCTTCGCATAGAGAATTTGCTTAATAAGAGATATGAAGAAGTCTATGGTTTTACTTCCAAGGGCAGAACAATTCTTTTTGGATTAGAATACGGGTTTAAATAGCGACCACTTTTATTTGGTCAATTAAGAATTTTTGAAAAGGATATGACTTTGAAAAATAAATTCATCCTAAACATATTCATCCTAATGATTTCTTTTCAGAATCCTTTAGCAAATTTTGTTATTGCAGAGAGCAAATATGTTTATGATGAATTAGGCAGAAAGGTATTTATCAAGAACTTTCCTCCAAAAAGAATAGTGTCTCTGGCACCAAGTATTACAGAATTAGTGTTTGCTCTTAAGCAAGGCAGTAAATTAGTAGGTGTTACTGTTTATTGCAATAAACCAAAAGATGCTTTGAAGATTCCTAAAGTTGGCGGATTTGCTGATCCTAATATAGAAGTTATTGTAGCGTTAAAGCCTGATATAGTTCTTGCAATAAATGAAGGTAATCCATTTAATCTCATTGAAAATTTAAAAAAATTTTCTATCCCTGTTTATGGAGTTAAAACGAAGCGTCTTGCTGATATTCTTAACAATGTCCTTGATGTGGGGGAATTGTTAAATGCTGAATATGAAGCTAAAAAGCTTCATCAAAGACTTACACGATTTATTTATGATAGAAGAATTAAGCAAGTTAAGGATCCAAAGAAAATTTTCTTTTTATTGTGGGACGATCCTTTAACTACAATAGGAAAAGATTCTTATATAAACGAGATAATAGAATTAAGTGGGGCTAAATCAGTAACATCAATTTATTCTAAAGAATGGCTTCAAATAAACATAGAGGAGTTGTTAAAGCTAAAATTTGATGCACTTATTTATGCTAAACATTCGGGTAACGACGATAACAAAATAAAAAAAAGCTCGCTTTTAAAAAAAATAAGCAAATTTAGTAGTGATAATGTTTATGGTGTTGATGAAGAGATTTTACGCCCGAGTGTAAATTTTCCTATAGCTGTAGAACAATTATCTACCATAGTATCTCATTTTAAGGGGGCTACTCCAATTAATAAAAAATAACATTAGAGCTGGGCTAATTCGGGCAAAAATAAAAGTAATTAAAAATTACTCTGGCACCAACAAAATTAGCTGTGGGTCAAGGTCTGGCTAAGGGCTCCATTATAATTTTTATCAGATGCTTATTGCTTGTAATTTTTCTTAAAAATGATAGCAACTTTTTTTTGATTTCAATTGATAAATTAATATGAAATTTTTTAAGAAGATTAATATGGAGGATTTTTAAGATATGGGTCGTCCATTGCGAATAAAGCAAGATGAGTATCCTTATCATATAACAACGAGGACAAACA
>CAYREJ010000086.1:0-8079 GCA_964423235.1 uncultured Acidobacteriota bacterium
CACAAAGATCACAAAGAAAGATATATTTTATAGAAAAAACTTTGTGTGCTTTGTGTTAACTTTGTGTCCTTTGTGGTTAAAAAATATAAGCAATAAATTGAGCAAGGGAGCCTCAAAGCAATAATTTTGGAGAAAACTGACTAATTACGATAAAGTTTAAATTCTAAGTCCGAATTTCTAAATTTAAAAACTGCCATCATATCAATATTTTGAATTTTATAATATGCCACTATAAAACATCAAAAATCAAAAATAAATTTTGGTATTTCCTTCATAAGGGTATATTACCGTGCTTTTTAGGAGGATTATAATCTCTTTTATTTTCTAACAGTTTAAGAGCTTCTATGATTTTAACTCTTGTAAAAGCTGGTTCAATCACATCATCAATAAAGCCTCTTTCTGCTGCAATGTAAGGATTTGCAAATTTCTTTCTATATTCATTTATTTTAATTTTTCTGAATTCTTCCGGGTCTTTAGCTTTTTCTAATTCTTTTCTATAGATAATATTTACAGCTCCTTCGGGTCCCATAACAGCAATTTCAGCAGTAGGATAAGCTAAATTAACATCAGTTCTGATATGCTTACTTGCCATAACGCAATAAGCTCCACCATAGCTTTTTCGTGTTATGATAGTAATTTTAGGAACAGTAGCTTCTGAAAAAGCAAAAAGTAATTTAGCTCCATGTTTAATTATTCCACCATATTCTTGTTGAGTTCCGGGTAAGAATCCGGGTACATCCTCAAAAATAACTAATGGAATATTAAAAGCATCACAAAATCTTACAAAGCGAGCGGCTTTAACTGAGGCATTTATATCCAAGGTGCCGGCAAGATAATTAGGTTGATTTGCAACAATACCGACAGGTCTTCCATCCATCCTGGCAAATCCTATAATAATATTCTTTGCAAAATGTTCTTGAACCTCAAAAAAATAATTCTCATCAACAACTAATTGGATTATTTCTTTCATATCATAAGGGATGTTTGGATCATCCGGAACAATATCATTTAAAGATGGTTCAGTTCTTTGAGGATCATCCTTTGTTTCTTTAATTGGCGGGTCTTCTAAATTATTGCTTGGTAAAAAAGAAAGCAATTCTCTAATCATTGCTAAGCAATGCTGATCATCTTCAGCTATAAAATGAGCAACGCCACTAATAGAATTGTGCGTCCAAGCTCCACCTAATTGTTCTTTAGAAACTTCTTCGTGAGTAACAGCTTTTATGACATCCGGTCCAGTTATGAACATATAAGAAGTTTCTTTTGTCATAATAATAAAATCTGTAATGGCTGGCGAGTAAACAGCTCCGCCTGCGCAAGGACCCATAATTCCGGATATTTGAGGGACTACCCCGGATGCAAGAGTATTTCGTAAAAAAATATCTGCATAACCTCCTAAACTAACAACCCCTTCTTGAATTCTGGCACCTCCGGAATCATTTAATCCTATAATTGGTGCTCCAACACGCATCGCCATATCCATAATCTTGCAAACTTTGGCTGCATTCGCTTCACTTAAAGAACCTCCAAATACAGTAAAATCTTGTGCAAATACAAAAACTAACCTTCCTTCTATATATCCATAGCCGGTTACAAAACCATCTCCCCAATACCTCTGCTTCTGCATATCAAAATCTATACAACGATGACGCACAAATCTGTCTATCTCCCTAAATGTTCCTTCATCTAATAATAAATTCAATCGCTCATGTGCAGTTAACTTTTTCTGCTCATGTTGCTTCTTTATCCTCTCTTCTCCACCCCCTTTCATTGCTTCTTCATTTAGTTTCCTTAATTGTTCAATTTTAGAAGCCATCTTTTCCTCCTAAAAGCTGAAATAATAAAAATAAATAAGCTTAATAATCCAATATTATACTATTGTTTATAAGTAAAACATAAATTGGTGATAGGTGATAGGTGATAGGTGATAGGGTGGCTGCTGTTGACCTCCTACCTTCTTAACTTCTTTCTTTGCGCATTTTGTGGTTTCTAATTTTTTGCCATTAGGTTGACTTTAAGGATTTGGAAAGTATTAAAAAATTATTCTTCGTTCTCTTGACAACTCAATATAAAGAATATATAATTTAAAGCTTCAACAATATATTGCATATTTTAATAAAATAAATTACAAAAGGAGTTATAAAAATGATGATAGATAATAACATAATCTTAAAAAAGGCAAATTTAACAGAAAATGCTAAAATGGTTTTAAAGAGAAGGTATTTAAGGAAAGAAAATGGAAAAGTGGTAGAGACGCCGGAAGAGATGTTTGCCAGGGTAGCTTTGAATATTGCTTCAGCTGAGAAAATATATAATCCTAATATAACGAATGAAGAATTTAATGAGATAGTGTGTTCTTTTTATAATATGATGGTTGATTTAAAATTTTTACCTAATTCGCCGACATTAATGAATGCGGGCCGAGATTTACAGCAATTATCAGCTTGTTTTGTAATTCCGATAGAAGATTCAATGGAGAGCATATTTGAAGCTGTAAAGAATTCAGCATTAATACATAAAAGTGGTGGTGGGACAGGATTTTCTTTTTCGAAACTAAGACCTAAGAATGACATGGTAAAAACGACAGGGGGAGTAGCCAGTGGTCCGGTTTCATTTATGAAGGTATTCAATGCTGCGACGGAAGCTGTTAAACAAGGTGGAACCAGAAGAGGGGCGAATATGGGGATTTTAAGGATTGATCATCCTGATATTTTGGAATTCATAACTTGCAAAGTAGATAATAAAGAAATAACGAATTTTAATATCTCGGTAGCGGTGACGGAGGAATTTATGAAAGCGGTGATTGAAGATAGAGAATATGAATTAATAAATCCGAGGACAAAGAAAGCAGTAGATAGGTTAAGAGCTCGGGAAGCGTTTGATAAGATTGTAGAGTGTGCTTGGCATAATGGGGAGCCGGGGATAGTATTTATTGATAGAATCAATAGAGATAATCCTACTCCTGCATTAGGGGAAATTGAGAGCACTAATCCTTGTGGTGAACAACCTCTTTTACCTTATGAATCTTGTAATTTGGGTTCTATAAATTTGGATAAATTTATAATATTAGATGATAAGGGGGCAAGGGTTGATTGGGATGATTTAGCTAAAGTTACAGCAAAAGCTGTTAGATTTTTGGACAATGTGATTGATATGAATAATTATCCTTTACCTCAAATTGAAGCTAAGACTAAGGCGAACAGGAAGATAGGATTAGGAGTAATGGGGTGGGCAGATGCTCTTATTAAATTAGGGATTCCTTATAATTCAGAGGAAGCTTTTAAATTAGCAGAGGAAGTAATGGCTTTTATTTATACTGAGGCGAGGGCAGCTTCAAGTTTATTGGCAAAGGAAAGAGGTCCTTTTCCTAATATAGATAAGAGCAAATATGCTGGTAAAATTCAATTACGCAATTCTACAATAACTACAATAGCTCCAACCGGAACTATATCTATTATTGCTGGATGTTCAAGCGGTATAGAGCCTCTTTTTGCTGTGAATTATTATCGGCAAGTTTTAGATAATGATAGATTAATAGAGATGCATCCATATTTTGTGAAAAGAGCAAAAGAATTAAATTTTTATAGTGAAGAATTGATGAAAAAGATAGCCGAGCATGGTTCAATAAGTCATATAGAAGAGATACCGGAGGAAATAAGGAGAATTTTTGTTACAGCTCATGACATATCTCCTGAAGACCATATTAGAATGCAAGCTGCTTTTCAAAAATATACCGATAACGCTGTTTCAAAAACTATTAATTTTCCTAATAATGCAACGAAAGAAGATGTTAGAAAAGCTTATTTGCTTGCTTATGAATTAGGATGCAAAGGAATAACGATCTACAGGGATAAAAGTCGGGAGGAGCAAGTTTTAAATTTGCCAAAGCTTAAAACAGATTTATCAAAAATAAGAGTTTATTTTAAGAATATAGAAATAAATTCTTTATCCGATTTATTGAAAGAAAATAAAGGTATTTGTGAGAAGGTGTTTTTAATTAAGGATGATAATAACAATGAGTATAGAATAAAAGATTTAGAAAATATGGGGATAGATATAAATGCTTTATTTTGCAATATTTTGCCTATTTATGTATATGATCATTTAGTAGAAAAGCTTGGGAAGGAAGCTTTGCCGAGGACGCGTCCGAAGGTTATTTCGGGACAGACTGTGAGGCAAAAGACTGGATGTGGGAACTTATTTGTAACTATAAACAAGGATGAAGCTGGGAAAGCATTTGAGGTATTTTGTACAATGGGTAAAAGCGGTGGTTGTGCAATGAGTATGACGGAAGCTATTGGCAGATTAATAAGTTTAGCTCTTCGTTCTAATATTCCTGCTGAACAAGTATATGACCAATTATTAGGTGTGATTTGCTATCGTCCAGCTGGTTATGGAAAAGATAGGATTCTATCTTGTTCAGATGCTATTGCAAAAGCATTAAAGGAATCTCTTAATTTAAAAATTAATAATTCTGCTACTGGGAAATTGAATAGAGAAGATAATATGACCTATATTCAAGATGATTTTAATTATAATGCACAATTAAAATTAGGAGCTTGTCCGGGTTGCCACGGTAGTAATATTGTTTATGATTCAGGATGCGCTACTTGTAGGGATTGTGGCTATTCTGATTGCTCATAAATATTATTGCAAATTATTTTCAGAAATTGCAGAATAAGCTCTTTTACTCCGCAGAAGTATAGCAAGAATTGAAATTACCATTTTGAATACATAATAAAAAGATTTAAATCCATAATGCATCCCTTTTTTAGGAGGACTTGGATACATAACTACTGGTATTTCTTTAAATTTAAAACCAGCTCTATGTATCATAATTAAAAGGTCAGCATCAGGATAATCGCTCGGATAAAAATGGCTTATGAAAAATTTTAATAATTTATTATTTATGGCTTGAAAACCCGAAGTTGGATCAGTAATTTTATGATCTGTATGGAATTTTACAGCAGAGCGAAAAATATATAAACCAATCCTCTTAAGTATAGGCATTTTAAATTTCTCATTTTTTAAGAATCTTGATCCTATGACTAAATTAACTTCTGATTTTTTTATTTCTAATAACAGATCAGCTATACAAGCTGGTTCGTGCTGACCATCCGCATCCATAGTTATTACATATTTATATTCGTATTTATTGGCATATTTAAAACCTGTTTGCAAAGCTATTCCATAGCCAAGATTATAAGGAAGGTCTATTACTATTGCCCCTTTGTCCTTTGCAATTGAACTGGTATTATCCGTTGAACCATCATTGATAATCAATATGTCTATTGATTCATATAAGCTTTTTATTTTATCTATGACTTTACCTATATATCTTTCTTCATTGTAAGCAGGTATTATTATAATTTCTTTATCTGACATTATTGTTTTTGCAGTATAGCTTTTAACAACCAAATAGAAAGTTTGACACTTTGCTTTAGTGTGTTTATTAAATAGCCAAAAGAATTAATTTGTCTTAATTTATTAAGAATATATGAAGGGCGATAATAAAATTTCCTGTAAGCAATTTTTATAATATTCTTAAGCTTTTCCTCTGTCCATTCAGGAGATATGAGCACGGCTCTTTTTATATCTTTGCCAAGAGGGTCTTTTGCATCAATTTCTCTATACCATCCTTTAGCAATAGCTTCAGAATATAATTTAGTTCCATAAGTAGGAGATAATAAACTAAATTGAATAAAATCAGGATTTAATTTGCAAGCAAAATCAATACTTTTTAAAGCTTCAGAATAATTTTCATTCGGTATACCCAAGATAAAATATGCTAAGGTTTTAATTCCAAATTTTTTTGTTAATTTAAATGCTTTTTCTATTTGTTCTACTTTGAAATTCTTTTTTAAATAATTCAAGCTTTTTTGATTTCCGCTTTCAATTCCATAAGCTATCAAAGAGCAACCTGCCTTCTTCATCCATTCAAGCGTCTCTTCATCTATTCTATCTACTCTACCTTCGCACTTCCATTCAATTTTTAAATCTCTTTCTATTATCAATTTACAAATGGATATAGTCCTTTCTTTGCTTACTGTAAATAGGTCATCATAAAAAATTATATATTTGCCATTGTATTTCTTTATTATTTCTTCTATCTCATCAACAACATTTTGCGGACTTCTCGCTCGCCATTTTGAACCAAAAACTGTTTTATCACAAAATATGCACTGATAAGGGCAACCTCGAGATGTCATCATTGTAAAGATTGGTTCATATTTAGCTAAAGAATAACGGTATCTTTTAAGCGGAATCAAATCTCTTGCAGGAAAAGGTATCTCATCTAAATTGTCTATTTTAGCTATGTCCCCTTTATAATAATCTTTTGTGAGAATGCCGGGTATTTTTGGTATCTCATCGTAATTGCCATTTATTATGCAAACTATTAATTGAAGAAAACTATTTTCTGCCTCACCAACTATGCCATAATCTATTTCCGGAATTTCTTTGAAAATATATTGTTTATATGCACTTAAGTGGGGTCCTCCCATTATTAAGAATTTGCAATACTTCCTTGAAATCTTTATGGCTTTTATATAAACATCTATAACTGGTGTCATCCCCCCTATTCCTATAATGTCCGGTTGGAATTCTTTTAATTTCTTCTCAAAATCATTCCAACTTAAATTTAAAGCATAAGCATCCAAAATATTAACTGGTATATTATTCTTTTTTAATATAGCAGCTAAATATAATAAGCCCAATGGCGGCACTACTATCGTTTCAAAACTCCTTTTTCTAGGTGGTGGATTTATTAATAATATTTTTACTCCATTATTATCATTCATTATTCTTTTAGTGCTAATTCTTTGGCACTTATATAAAATTTTTTCAGCATCTCTTTAAATTCTTTGTTGGTTATCTTTTTTAATTTGCTTATTTCTCTTCTTTTCTTTAAAGTTTTTGGTAAAAGCAAAATTGCAACAAAGTATGCTTTAATAATTGCATTTATTAAAGATAGATAAGAATAATTTTGTGCGAATTGATAAACAGCTCCTCTTTTCATAAAAATAGACATTAAATTATACCAGAATCGTATAAATGTATAATAAGGACTAATTAGGATATAAGATAAAGGGAAATATTTGAAAAGAATGAGGATTCTGTTTCTTTCTACTAAATATATTTTCCAAGGGGAATAGGGATCGGTAGAAGCGGATGATTTATGATAGACAATTGCAGAAGGGACATAAAGGCATTTCCAACCGGCTAATCTTGCTCTTAAACCAATATCAGTATCGTCTCCATAAGCAAAAAAATCTTTATCAAATAAACCAATCTCATCTAACATTTTTTTCCGGTAAAGTGCAGCAGCACCGCTCGGAAAAAAAACTTCTTCTTTTTTATTGTATTGTCCATAATCTATTTCAAATTTACCTCTGCCACGATTTAGACCATCCGGATAAATAAGATGTCCCAAAGTATCAATTTTTTTTTGATCATAATAATCTAATATTTTGCAAGCACACATTCCTATTCTCTCATTTTCTTCTGCCGCCCTTACTAATTCTTTTATCCAATTTTTATCTGCTTTCGTATCATTATTTAGCAATAGTACATATTCTCCTTTTGCTACTTTTATCCCCTCGTTACATCCCTCAGCAAATCCTTTATTTTCTTCTAATGCAATAAGATTTATCCTATTGGCATATTTTATTTTTAAATATTCCACTGAATCATCAGTAGAACCATTATCTACTACAATAATTTCACAATCTTCAAAATCTTGATTAAGAACGGAATTTAAACATTCATCCAATAAATGCTTTCCATTCCAATTTAAAATTATAACCGATGCTTTCATTACTCCCTTAAAATTTTAATATTTTATGATCGGACTTTCAAATACACTTATCTTTGCTTTACCACCATCCTAAATTAAAAGCACGATTTACTCTAAAGTATATTCCTTTATTTCCATATTCATTTAATCCTAATTGCATATTTTTAACATAGCGATAACCTAATATTATGGAAAAATTTGCATAACTGAAGCTTAAAGAAGAATCAGCTCCCCAATTTGATCCTTCTTCAGGTAAATATTTTGCCATAAATGCAGATAGCCTC
>CAYREJ010000086.1:8089-9309 GCA_964423235.1 uncultured Acidobacteriota bacterium
ACGAATTACCTTATCCTTAATATCCCTCATCCCTCCAAAAAAATCTATTAATTCTTGTATAAACTCCATTAGAGAAATATAAAGATTTGACTGGAACAACATCATCTTTATATTCAGAATAATTGAAAGCTGAGAAAACCATTAATCTTCTATTAAGTCTGTAATTTATTTGATTATAAGAAAATATATAAGTGGGAACTAAGTTTAACATAATCACATATGTTCTGGATTTTGTATAACTATTCATTGATAAATAAGTTAAATTTCTTGTTATGATTCCTTGAATCAATAATCTTCCTTGATAACCATTATATATTGGATTGTCAAGAGAAAATTGCCTGTAGAAGGATAAAGATAGATTTAATTTATTACTATAACGATGAAATATTCCTGTACCGATTGAATTAATTAAGCTTTTTTCTCCAGCAAAAAAAGCTCCTACATTTGCACTATATTCAAAAAAAAGATCAGTCTTATTTGTTAAATTATAGCTTAAGTTAATTCCGCTTCCATATGAATAAAAATTTGATGCTTTCAATAATTCTACTTCAGCTTGATACAAGGAAAAATATATATATGTTCTACCTTTTAGTTTATTGGTAAAATTAAGATCTGAATTTATATAATAAGAAAATGCCTTGGTTTTATTTTGGTCTTCATTAAGAATATTATTTCTAATGGTTAGATAAAGATAAGAAGTGATATAGCTGAAGATTCCTTTTCTGCTTGTATAAGTTCGCCATTCTGTATCTAAAAATTTGCTTTCAGTATGTATGAAATCACTTAAATTATAAGAAATAGCTAAATCGGATTTAGTATTTGAGAAAAGAGGGAAGGTGGAAGAGATTCTTGCAAAATAAATATTATCCTGTCCATTTGTTAAATAATTGAATTGAGAAAAAAGTTGAATTGAGTTAATTTCATTATAGCTATTGAAGAAAAGATGATGTCTTTTTTCTGAAGCCGAAGTAAAAATTCGCGAGAGATTAGGTATAATAGAATAGAATGTGGAGATGTAAGATAAATTTCGGTCATAATAATTATAGCCCAGCCAAATTTGAGATTTCCCTTTTTCTACGAGATTTAATCGTCCGCCTCTTATAATTTCTACTTTTTTAAATTTGTGGTTCCAGAGGACGCCAGCAGAATTATCTTTTGGGCTCCAAGGAAGGTTAATTACTGAATTCACATATTTTGTTAAAAAGAATGAAAATTCATCT
>CAYREJ010000087.1:0-9284 GCA_964423235.1 uncultured Acidobacteriota bacterium
GTAATGATGAGATAGACAGGGCTTTATCATTTTATTTAAGGTATAAAGATGAATTGGAGTTAGAAGCTTTAAGTTTTGCATATTCAGTTAAATATAAGAGGTCAGAGTTAAGGAGATATAATTTATAGATATTGGCTGGAGGAGTTATGCAGTGATGGAAGTTATAGGCAGACGGAAGTGATAGAGCCTGCGTCGGGTAGGAATGAAGCAAAAGTTGATATAAGCGTAAAAAGTAAAAGGAGATTATTTTGTGCTATTTGCAGTTCTCAATTATGTTTAGCATAATTTATTTATTAAGATATTAGCGGGTTAACGACTTGACGAGTTATTTTTTAAAACTCGTAAAATCGCCAAAATAAATCAACATTCTATATTTGCATCTTCTTATCTTCCTAACTTCTCTTTGTCTCTGGGGCGAATTAGCTCAAACATTTTTTGTAATTTTGCCGGAACGAATGCAACGGCTGCATACTTTCATTCTTTTAGAACCTCCATTTATCTTTACTGAAATTATATGTATGTTTGGCTTAAATCTTCTCTTGGTTAAATTATGAGCTTTGCTAATTTTATAACCAACAGAAACTTTCTTTCCGCATACTTGACATTTCCTTGCCATTCTATTTTCCTCCTTTTTTAGATCATTTATTTTCTGAATTTTCCATAGTTTTGCAATTCTTCTAAATAATAGTTCCTATAAAGCACTGTCCATTCCGGCGTTCCTTCATGGATTGTTCTTTTTTGTGAAATTATTTTTTCTCTTACTTTTTTATCAATTGATTCTTCCCATTCAAGTATATGAGTAATTATTTTAATAATTTCAAGTCTGATATTATATGTTGATTCCAGCTGTTCAATATTCGAATTATCTTTAAAGCTATCCGCTATCAGAGTTGCTATCCTATTTATTTTAGCTCTGCTCAATTTCATTAGATGACCAAATTAAAATTAATTTAAAATTATACCATATTAACTCAAAAAAGCAAAGTATAGAGTTTGTAGAGTTTATAGAGTTGAGAGTTTATAGAGTTCCATAGGTAGGGATTAGGGATTGGGAATTGGGGATTGGGAATTGGAATTAGGGATTAGAGGGAAAAAATTGAAGGAAAAGAGTGTATAATTTGGTATAAAAAGAGTTTAAGCAACTATTCAAATGCAAAAGAAAGAAGGTAGGGAATGGTGGAACTCTATAAACTCTATGAACTCAAATCGAGTTCCACCAATTCTACCTAAGCGGAATAAGAAATTCTTTATGGAGGAATTATCTATTATTATCACAATGATTAATAATTGATAATGGTAAATAATAATGAAAGAAGGTAGGGAATGGTGGAACTCTCAACTCTATAAACTCTACAAACTCTATAAACTCTATAGTAAAAGGCATTGAAAATTATTCTTATGTATATTAAAATTTACTATAAAAATCTTTACTATGATGAACAATCAGGAAAAGCATTTAATTTCTATTAATGATTTTTGTTTGCTTGCAGAAAAATTATTAGTGAAAGGATTATTTGATGATGCGATTACTCTTTACAATACTGCTTGCAAAATATTTCCTGATAGTATTGCTTTAAGATTAAATTTGAGCCGTGCCAAAGAATTAAAACGGAAATTTGAAGAGACTAATCAGAAAAAAGAAATAGAATCTGTTGAAGCTAAAAAGAGAGAAGAGGAGCAATTATCATCGCAGATGATTAGTTTAGCCCGAATTTATATGCAAAAAAAGGAATATGTTAGAGCTATAACATATTTAGAAACAGCTAAAGAATTGAATCCAAATATTTCTTTAATAAGAGTAATGCTTGGCAAAGTATTTTATGAGAATTTAGATATTGAAAAAGCAATAGAAGAATTTTTATATGCCAAAGAAATAGACCCATTCAATGAAGAAGTTTGCTGGTTATTAGGTAAACTTTTTCTTGAAAGGAAAGAATACTGGAAAGCTTTAGAGAATTTTTCAGATGCTAAAGTATTAGCCGGTAATGAAAATGCTGCGAAAAAATCTTACTATGCAAAACAAATTAAATTAATTTTATCAAAGCTAAACAGCATTGAAAAAGAGGAATATGATAATTATATCACTAAGAGGAAAGAATATTTTAACAAATTAGCACATAAAGTTAATAAGAAAAGAGAATCATATCTAACAAAGCAAATAGAAGGTGAGTTAGATTATATATTTTCAAAATTACCGAAGCTTCACATAGAGAAGCAAGATTTATTGAATAAAGCATTGAATATGAAGAAAATTTCTTTATTGTCATCATTACGAGATGAAGAACTTTTTCAATTATCTAAATTAACTAATATAGTTCAATTCAAAAAGGATGAATTTATTTTCAGAGATAATGATTTGACAGAGGATATATATTTAATTGAAAAGGGTGAAGTAAGAATTTCAAAGCAAACTCCCTATGGTGAGCAATTGTTGGCTATAATAAAAGAAGGAGAATATTTTGGCGAAATGGATTTTATAGATAATATGAGATGTTCAGCTGATGCAATTGCTAATATTGATAGTAATCTATATACTATATCTAAAATAGGTTTAGAAGAATTATTTATTGCCGATAAACATATAGCCATCCAATTCTATTGGAACTTTTGGAAAACATTAGCTAAAAGGATAAGAGATGCCAATGAACTTTTGAAAACATTTTTTTCCGAGAGCAAAAATGCCTCAAGCCAAAGGAAGGTGATATTGGCTAATGCGGAGCCAGTTTCTATTGATTTAGAGAAGAAATTATCTGTTTTAAAAGAGAAGGGATTATCTTCTTCAGAATTGAGGTTGTTAGCAACTTTTAGTAAAGAAGAGAGATATTATAAAGACCAAGTAATTTTTAGAGAAGGGGATGAAGGAGATAAATTGTATATAATAATAGATGGGCAAATAAGAATAAGCAAATTCATTCCGGGAGTTGGGGAAGAAGCTTTAGCAATTCTTGAGAGGGGTGAATTCTTTGGTGAGATGGCATTAATAGATGAAGCTTGTCGTTCTGCTGATGCAATTGTTCATAGTGAAACAGTTTCTCTGTTGGGTATTCAGAAAGAAGTTCTTCATCAAATTTTATCTCGTGATGCAGAAAGTTCTTATCAATTTTTGCATATATTATGCAAAATTTTATCAAATAGATTAAGAGAAATTAATTTAAAAATTTATCAATGGCGGATGATGCTGGGAAGCTTTAGTTAAAAGAAAATCCTTTTTTTAATTGAGGTAAAAATTATGAATCAAAATGCAATAGTATTAAAAATAAAAGATGTTTCAAAAACTTTTAGAATCGGTTTTCTCAGAAGAAAAATTGAAGCAGTTAAGAACTTAACTTTAGAAGTTCAGAAGGGGGAAATTTATGGATTTATTGGACCTAACGGAGCTGGTAAAACCACCACGATAAAATTAATTTTAGGTTTATTGTGGCAAGATTCAGGAGAAATCAAAATATTTGATTTGCCTAATACCAATTTGGATGCTAAAAAAAAGATAGGTTTTATGCCTGAAAACCCTTATTTTTATAATTATTTATCTATTTATGAATTTTTAGATCTTTCAGCTCAATTGTTTGATATTCCGGAAAAAGAAAGAAAAGAAAAAATCAAATATTTGCTTGAAAAATTAAATATAAAATATTGGGAGAATTTTCATTTAAGGAAGGTTTCACGAGGGACCTTGCAAAGAGTAGGTTTAGCGCATACACTCTTAAACAATCCGGAGTTTCTAATACTTGATGAACCAATGTCTAATTTAGACCCTATTGGAAGAAGAGATATAAGGAATATATTATTAGAACTTAAAAAAGAAGGAACTACAATTTTTTTTAGTTCGCATATACTTAGTGATGCTGAAATGCTTTGCGATAAAGTAGGAATAATTTTTAATGGCAAGATGATTAGTGAAGGGAAATTAGATGAAATTCTTCATCAAGAGATTATAAATTATGAAATCTTAGTGAAAGGGCTGCAGCCGGAAAAAATACCTAAAGATTTAGCTGAACTAATTTCTTATCAAAAGGATAATATATTATTATACGCAAAGGATGAGAATTCAATGGAAGCTCTATTAGAATTTTTAAATAAAGAGAAAGCAAAGGTTCTTTCTGTAATTCCAAATAAATACTCTTTGGAAGATTACTTTATTCATAAGATAAAAGAATTAAGGGGAGATAATAAATGAATAAGATATTTGTATTATCTATTTTAACTTTAAGAGAAGCAATCAGGGATAGAATCTTATATCTGCTGCTTGTTTTTGCTATAATTTTAGTACTCGTTTCAAGCATAATAAGCAAATTAACAGTAGGGGATGAAATAAAAATAATAAAGGACTTCGGTTTAACGACTATTTCATTTTTTTCTATGTTAATTGCTATTTTTTTGGGTATTGGACTACTTTACAAAGAAATAGATAGAAAAACTATTTATGTAATCTTATCTAAACCTATTGAAAGATACCAATTTATTTTAGGAAAATTCTTCGGATTGCTTCTTACATTATTTGTCAATTGGCTAATTATGAGTATAATTTTTTGCTTGTTAATAACTATAAAGGGTAGTTGGGATAGCAAATTATTATGGGCTCTGCTAACAATTTATTTAGAACTTTTCATAATCACATCTGTGGCTATATTATTCTCTTCTTTTTCTACACCAATACTTAGCGCTATTTTATCACTAAGCATTTATTTTATTGGACACTTCATTGAAGGATTAAAAATGCTGGAGAAAAAAATCCAAACTCAAATTCTTCAAAATATAATATTATTCTTTTATTACTTACTACCTAATCTGGAAAGATTCAATTTAAGAGGTGCTGTAGTTCATGGGGATAATTTAAGTCAATTGCAAATATTTTATTCTTTTATATATGCTATTTTTTATGCAATAACATTAATATTAGTTTCTATTGCCATATTTAGAAAGAGAAATTTCATATGACAAAAGGACCAAGCATTAAATTTAATTTAATGGTAGCTATTGGATTCTTAATATTGTCATTTCAAATTTCTTGGAGATTTGAATTGCAATTTCCCATTCAGAAATTTTCTATTGCCAGAGTATTATATCTTCCATCCGGTAAATATCTTAAGTTAACAAGTTTAGGATTTCCGGAATTTGAAGCTGATTTATTATATCTTTGGTCAATACAATTCATTGGAGACCCTTCAATAGTGAATAGATATGAATATTTAGAAAAAATATATAATGATATAACAGATTTAAATCCTAAATTCACAGATGCTTATCAGTTAGGAGCTCTTATTGCTTATTATGAAATGAGAGATTTAAATAAAGCATTGAAACTTTTAGATAAAGGAATTTTATATAATCCTCATCAATGGCAATTAGCAGTTAGTGCAGGATATTATGCTTCCATTAGTAAGAAACATGATATCTCTAAAGAATATTTTCTTAAAGCTTCAAAGATGAGAAATGCACCAAGCTGGACTGTAAGATGGGTAGCTGCTGAAAATTACAGGTTAGGTGATAAAAAGGAAGCCTTAAAATTTTGGCAAGAAGCATTAAAAGTCGCTACCGACGAAATGGAAAAGCAATTATGTAAAGCTCATATACATGATTTAATTATTGAAATAAGTATTGACAACATATATAAAGCTATTGATGCTTTTAATTCATTTTATTCAAGAAGACCTTTAAATTTAAATGAATTAGTTGAAACAGGTTTTCTTGATAAAATGCCATTGGACCCAAATGGTAAACCTTACCTTTATGATCCTCGCACAGGAAAAGTGCATAGCCAAACGCCCTTTAAGACATATCACCAATTGCAATAGGGATTAATAATAGGATCGGATTTTCTCGCAATCATTACTCTAATTGTTTTAATGTTTTATGGGAGAGGAAGCCTTCCGGGAATAATAGATTCATTTTTTCTAACACCAGTTCTTCAATTTCTGCTGTAGTTTTCTTGCTGAGTGCAGCTTGAGCTAAAGCTTCTGCTTCTTTAAAAGATATAGAACGAATAAGATGTTTGATAATAGGGATAGAGTTGGGATTCATACTGAAGGTGGTATATCCTAAACCGACTAATACCATTATATATAAAGGATCAGCTGCCATTTCTCCGCATATATAAACAGGTACATGTAATTTTTTAGCTTCTTGATTTATATGAGATAACATTCTTAAAACTACTGGATGAAGTGGATCATTTAAATAATTTAATTTTTCATTATCTCTATCAATTGCTAATAAATACTGAACTAAATCATTGGTTCCTATGCTCAAAAAATCTACTTCCGGTGCTATTAAATCAATAGCTAATGCAGCTGCCGGAACCTCAATCATAGCACCTAATTTTATATTCTCTGAATAAGAAATGTTTTTGCTTTTAAGTTCTTCTTTAATTTGTTCTATAATTCTTTTTGATTCCCTTATTTCTTCTAAAGTAGAAATTAATGGTAATAGTATGTTTACATTGCCATAAGCGCTTGCTCTCAAAATTGCTCTTAATTGAGAATAGAATAAGTCTTTGCATTTGAGAGAGAGCCTAATTGCTCTTAGTCCCAAAATAGGATTGCTTCCACTAAAATAATCGTTAAGATTTTTTAACTTCTCCGGACCCAAATCTAAAGTCCTTATTGTCACAAAGGTCTCGCCTGCATTTTCTACTAATTTTTTATAGATTAGAAAATGATCTTCTTCATTAGGAAGCGAATATGGGTCTGATAAATAAATATATTCAGTCCGATATAAACCTATGCCGCTGGCACCACTTCTTTTTGCAAAATTTACTTCTTCTGGGAATTCTATGTTAGCAAGAAGTGTAATTTTTTTATTATCAATGGTATTTGCTGGTAAATCCTTTAATTGTAATAAAAAATTAGATCTTTCAATATAGTAATTCCTTTTATTAAAATACTCTTGTAATTGTGATTTGGATGGATTAACTATTACAAATCCATCATATCCATCTATTATTATTGTATCATCTGAAGAAATTTTCTTTAACGCTCCCTCTATATTTATTACAGCTGGTATCGCTAATGATTTAGCTAAAATAATTGTATGAGATGTTTTACCGCCTTTTTCAAGAACTATTCCCATCAAAATCTCTTTATTTATTTCAGCTAATTCTGAAGGAGTTAATTCTTCAGCAATAAGAATAAATTTTTCTTTTATATCAGAAAAATCATTTCTTTTAATTCCTTGTAAATTATGTTGAATCCTATTGATAACATCTTCAACATCTGTAAATCTTTCTCTGAAAAATTGTTCAGGGATTTCTTTGAAAATTTGATCTAATTCGTTATATGTTTCTTGAATCGCCCATTCCGCTGTTATCCTATGTCCTTTTATTTTTTCTGTCGTTTTATTAATAAAGAAAGGGTCTTCTAATATTGCTAATTGAGATTCTAAAATTAAAGAATGAATTTTTCCTGCCTTCTTTTCTAAGCTTTCTTTTAATTCAGATAATTGTTTTTTTGCTAATTCTATTGAATTTTTGAAACGAGTTATTTCTTGAGCCACTTCTTGTTCGCTTATGAAAATTTGTAATATAGGTATTGGTGATTTTAAAAGAGCAATTGCCTTTCCTATGGAAATACCGGGCGAAACTCCTTTACCCTTTACGATTAATGATGGCACCTTATGTTTCCTCTTGAAATTTTTTGTTAAATAAATTCAGTAAAGCTTCGTATGCTTCTTGTTCGTCCTCTCCTTCAATTATTAATTCTAATTTCTCTCCTTTGCAGGCTCCTAAAGTTAGTAAACCCAATATACTTTTTGCATTACTTATTTTATTATTCTTTTTTAAATTAATTTTTGATTTGAATTTACTTGCTAAATGAACTATTTTAGATGCAGCTCTCGCATGCAAACCTTTTTCATTTTGAACTTCAATCTCTTCAGCTATCATTGTTTATTAGTATTTCTTTGAATTAAAAAATCACTTCCTAAAGCTATGCTCTTTTGTCCTTGCTCCACTACTAATTTTGCTAAAGTCTCTAAAGGATATTGTTTCCTATGATTTAACAACTTTATTACCATTGGTAAATTAGCTCCGGTGATTACTTCTATTTTTCTTTCTCCATAAAAAGAAAAACTAACATTAGAAGGAGTGCCTCCAAACATATCTGTTAATATTAAGATCCCATCTCCTTGCTCCAATTCTTTGAGAATATTAGATAATTTGTTAGTTATTTCCGTCATTTGATCATTCCAGCCAACACTTAAAGCTTTCGCATTTACAATCTCTTCCCCTATTATCTTTTGTGCCGTATTCAGTAATTCCTGACCTAAATTACCATGCGTTACTAACAACAATCCAATCATGCATATTCTCCTTAATTGCTTATTATTTTTTTCAAAATAGCTTCTGCTTTTTTATTATAGGAAAAAAATCCCTTTCTGTCTATTAATTCTAAAAATAAATGACTAATATCTCACTTGTTCCCATAAGCTCTTATGTAAATTTCTATTAAAGGCACTTTCTCATATCCCATCGGTACAGAAAATTCTTCTTCATCAAATTCTTTCTTTTGATAATACTTAACTTCGCTTAGAACTATTCCAGACGCAGTATAAGTTTTTATTTTTATCGGAAAACCTAATCCTGAAGTAAGTTTTTCAATCTTCTCTTCATCTATTAAATAATTCAATATTTTTTGCGATGGCTTTGATATATTTTTTAGTTTCTTAAAAATATCTCCTAAAGGCTTTAAATTGCTATCATTGGTGAACCATAATTCTTCTAAAATCTCTTTTGACTCATAAATAATATAATGATTGCATTCTATATTGTTTACAATCTCTTTGTTTATAAATTTCCTTTCAAAAATTCCTTCCTTTTCTTTTGGGGAATTATTCTCTGCAATAATTCTTTCTGAAGCTTTCTTCATTTCATCTATAACATCTGATAAATTAGTTATTGCATAAATTTTTTCTTTTGGGTAAATAACTACGAATTGATTATTTTTAAAATCTATAATCGTTGAAACTCCTTCAGTGTCTTCAATCTTCCAATGATTTCCATTACAATAATGATAAGTAATAACAGGAGTTTGATCATCCAAGCTTTCCCATATCTCCATAAATATTGCTGCTCGGCACGGAATTAATAAAATTGCTAAATTGACTATTATTACCAATAATAATTTCCATAAGTTTATATATGCTTTCTTCATCATTAAAACTCCTTATTTCTTTTTAAATAATGTTTCTTAAATAATTAAGCAATTTTTTTGAGAGTAGTTAATTCTTTATTCAAAATTAATGAATTGTAATTTAATTTAGCATATAAATTCTTTTGCAGTAATTTTATTAAA
>CAYREJ010000088.1:0-9222 GCA_964423235.1 uncultured Acidobacteriota bacterium
TTTAATAGTTTAATGGTAAAATTAATGCTATTATGATTTATAAATTGTTATCTCCTATTACCAATGCTTTTCTTAAATTTCTCACCAAAATATTCATTTTCCTTCATATTACACCAAATGCTTTAACAGTAGCAGGATTTTGCATTAATCTTATTGCAGCTTATTTATTAATGAAAGGAATTTTTTTTTGGGGAGCCTTAATTGTTTTATTTGCTAATATTTTTGATACATTAGATGGTTATTTAGCGAGAGAGAGTGGGAACATTACACCTTTTGGTGCTTTTTTAGATTCAGTAGTAGATAGATATTCTGACATGGTTCTCCTATTAGGATTATTTGTATATTATTCGCAATTAAATTCCAACAGAATGCTGATCATACTGGGTTTTGCTTTTATTGGTTCTATTATGACCAGCTATACAAGAGCACGTGCAGAAAATATTATTAAAAATTGTAAGGTAGGCTTTTTAGAAAGACCGGAAAGAATTGCTTTTTTAATTTTAGGTGGATTAACTAATAGAATGCCTATGGCTATTTTTTTTGTAGCGATCTTATCAAATCTAACTGTAATTCATCGGATATATTTTACTTGGATAACATTAAGGAAAGGGGAAAAATTATGATAAATAAAATATTTACTAAAGATGCACCTCTTCCTATAGGACCTTATTCACAAGCTATTATAGCAGGCGATTTTATTTTTATATCTGGGCAAATTGGATTGAACAAAGATACAGGAGAATTAGCATCTACGATAGAAGAGCAAACTCATCTGATAATGAAAAATATAGAGCTGATTTTGAAAGAATGTGAATGCAGTTATAAATCAATCGTGAAGACAACAATTTATTTGAAGGATATTTCTTGTTTTTCAAAAGTGAATGAAATATATCAGTCTTATTTAAGTGAGCCATATCCTGCACGTTCTACTATTGAAGTTTCAAATCTTCCAAAAGGAGCATTGGTTGAAATAGAAGTAATAGCCTATAGGAGCTAATAACGCAATAAAACTACTAAACCCAATACTACTCTTGAATTATGATTGACGATGATTATTGGTAAAAGTAAAATAACTTGAGATAATAAAAAATAATTTAGGAGATAAAATATGGCTTGTCGTGATAAATTAATTTGTTTATTAAAAGAGAGGAGAATCCCTTTTCAAATTTTTTCTCACAAGGAAATTTATACAGCACAAGAATTAGCTTCAATTCATCATGTAAGCGGAAAAAGTTTAGCTAAAGTTGTAATGATAAAAGCTGATGATGAATTAATAATGGTTGTAATTGGAGCTCCTTATAAAGTTGATTTGAATAAAATTGCAGAATTGTTAAAAGCTGAAAAAGTAGATATAGCTAATGAAAGAGATTTTAAAGATATTTTTTATGATTGTGATATAGGGGCAATGCCACCATTAGGTAATTTGTACAAGATCAAGACATTTGTAGATGAGAATTTAAGTAAGCAAGAAGAAATAATTTTCAAGATAGGAACTCATAATGAAACGATTAAAATAAAATATTCAGATTATGAGGGGATAGCGGAGCCGATAGTAAGTGATTTAACGGTGAAAGGGTGAATTAGTGAATGGGCGAATGGAGGAATAGCTGAGCAGGTGCAAATAGGAATAGACGCAAGAAAAATTAAAGATTTCGGCATTGGAACTTATATTCAGAATCTATTGACAAATATTCCTGCCTCCTTTTTTGATAATCAGCTCTATCTAATTATAAATCCTAAAAACATTGAATTCACAAGCAATCTCATAAAGGATAAAAAATCTTTTTTTTTACCCTCAAAAGTAAAAATTTATTCTTTGAAAGAACATTTTATATTAAGCAAATTAATAAATAAAATTGGCTTAGATTTATACCATTCTCCTCACTATGTTTTACCCTTTTTTATAAAGACCAAATCAATAGTCTCCATACATGATATTATTCATTTGAAGTATCCCGAACATGGCTTAATTCAAAAAATAATTGCTTTTGTTTTAATGAAATTGTCTATAAAGAAAGCTAACCGAATAATTACGGTATCTGATAATTCCTTAACAGACATTGTAAAATATTTTCCTGAAGCTAAAAATAAAATAATAAGAATATACAATGGCGTTAACAAACTATATTTTGAAAGAGATAATAGGCTATTAAGCGAAGAAGTAATTAAAAAATGTAAAATACCCAAAAAATATATTTTGTATGTAGGGAATCATCTCAAACATAAGAATATAGAAGCATTGATAAAAGCTTACAAAATAATAAGCCATAAAGAGAAAGAAATTGATTTAGTGATGGTAGGCAAGTTCCAAATGGAGAAAATATTAAAAGAAGCTCAAGGTATCCCGAAGGAAAAATTGCATTTTATTTCATATATAGATAGCAGCGAACTAAAAGGAATTTATCAGAAAGCTTTAATTTTGGTAATACCATCTTTATACGAGGGATTTGGATTGCCATTGATAGAAGCATTAGCCTGTGGGACGCCAGTAGCCTGCTCAAACATAAAAATATTTAAAGAAATCTTAGGAGAACTTCCAATTTATTTTAATCCAAAGGACCCTGAAGAAATAAGCTATCGCATTTTAGAAATAATAAATGATAAGGACAAAAAGACGAAAATTATTGAAGAGGGGTATAAAAAAGCTTGTGAATATAGTTGGGAGAAAAGCTCACAAGAACATTATAAAGTTTACAAGGATCTATTAAATGATTAGAATAAGAGAATATGAAAATTGCATTAATTCATGACTGGCTATTAGCTAAAAGAGGAGGAGAAAAAGTATTAAAAGAATTAAGTTCTTTATTTCCGGAAGCTCCTATTTATACATTAATATATAAGAAGAAGTTGGCAGATTCTTACTTCACTTCAAAGAAAATTATTACATCTTTATGTCAGAAATTTCCTTTGATTACAAAATACTATAGATACTTATTACCAATTTATCCTATATTAATTGAACAATTTGATTTAAGAGGATATGATGTAATAATAAGCACGCATCACTGCGTAGCAAAGGGAGTTATAGTACCTCAAGAAACTACTCACTTTTCATATTGTTTTACTCCTATGAGATATATATGGGATCAATACTGGCAATATTTCCCTACTAAAAGATTATTTCATTTTCTAACTAAATCAATCATATTTAATTATCTAAGAATGTGGGATGTTATTTCTGCTAACAGAGTAGATAAATTTATTGCTATCTCTGAATTCGTGGCTAAAAGAATTAAAAAATATTATGGAAGAATTGCAGAGATAATCTATCCGCCCGTAGATATTGATTTTTTTACTCCTTCAAATAACGAAGGTAATTTTTATCTTATAGTATCTGCTCTTGTTCCATATAAAAATATAGCAGTAGCAATAGAAGCTTTTAATGAATTGAAGATGCCTTTGAAAATAATAGGTTCCGGACCGGAAAAGAAAAAATTAATGAAAATGGCAAAAGAGAATATAGAATTCTTAGGATGGGTTGATGACGAGAGGTTGAAAGAAAATTATCAAAAATGCAAAGCTTTAATTTTGCCTTGTGAAGAAGATTTTGGTATGGTTGCAGTTGAAGTTCAAGCATGCGGAAGACCAGCGATAGTTTATGAAAAAAGTGGAGCAATGGAAACAATTATTCCTGACAAGACAGGCTTATATTTTAAAAATTCATCAAAAAATGATATAATTCAAATTATTAAAAAATTTGAAGATATGAAATTTTCTAAAGAAGAAATGAGAAATAATGCAGAAAAATTTTCGAGGAAAATATTTAAAGAAAAGATATTAGATCTTATTAATAGACACATAAGAAGATGAAATCAAGGGACTATACACTTTTATTCTTTTTAGGGGATGTATCATCATCAGTAATAAGTTTTGCGCTTGCTTACTATTTTAGATTTTATTGGTTAACTAATTTAATTCCTGTTTACTTTGGTATTCCATCCTTTTTTCATTATATAAAGATATTTTTAGTTTTTACATTAGTATGGCCGGCAGTATTTTATGCAAGCCGTTTATATTATTTACCTAAGGGTAGATCAAGATTTGATGAAGTTCTATCAATTGCTTTTTCGTTATTCATAGCAATTTTTATAACATTTGCGTTAATTTTATATTATAGGGTTTATCACCAAAGGGGCATTGATCCAGCTCAAGCATTAGAACCGGCAAGGATTTTCATAATTTATCTTTTGATAATCAGTATAATTGTTTATAGCCTAATGAGACTTTTATTAAGGTATATTATAGAAACGCTAAGGAAGCTCGGTTTTCATCTTGAGAATGTAATTATAGCTGGCTTCAACGAATTAAGTAAACCGGTAGCTGATAAAATATTGGCTCATAGGGAATTAGGATATAATCTTGCTGCATTTGTAGATGATTGTGAATCTGGCAATTATAGAGGAGTGCCAATACTAAATAAATTAGATAATATAGTGGAATGCTGTAATAAATTAAATGCTTCTTCATTGATTATTGCTTTCAAAGCAGAAGAACATGAAAAACTTTTAAGAGTGCTGAATGACACTCATAATGAATTAATTGAAATCAAAGTTGTTCCATCGATTTTAGATTATATTGCTTTAAGCACAGGCTTGGAGTATTTTCAAGGGATCCCCATAATTAATTTAAATGAAACTCCCCTAAAGGGTATTAATGCTTTATTAAAGAGAATAATTGATGTAATTTTGTCTTTGATAATTCTCATTACATTCTCGCCTTTATTTTTAGTAATAGCGCTTCTAATAAAATTAACATCAAAAGGACCAATAATTTATAAACAAGAAAGGATATCTTTGGATGGAAGGAGATTTATTATTTATAAATTTAGGAGTATGTATATAGATGCGGAAGCGAATGGTCCGACAATGACTGATCCTGAAGATAGAAGAAGGACTAATATAGGAAAGATATTAAGAAGATTGAACTTAGATGAATTGCCTCAATTTTTTAATGTGTTGAAAGGAGATATGAGCATAGTAGGTCCTCGTCCGGAACGACCTGAATTTGTTAATATTTTTAGAGATAAATTTCCTCAATATATGTTGAGACATAAAGTAAAGCCTGGGATTACCGGCTGGGCTCAAATTAACGGATTAAGAGGCAAAACTTCTATTAGCAAGAGATTGGAATATGATCTTTATTATATTGAAAATTGGTCATTGCTTTTTGATTTAAAGATTTTATTATTAAGTTTATTTAAAGCTTTTAAGGAAGCGTATTAGGGGTTGGGAATTGGGAGCGAGGAGTTAAGTTTATAAGGTAAAATTGAATTGAAGTCATTAAAATATAAATACCTTAAAATTAAATAAAGTGAGGTAAGATGAAATGAATATAGCTGTGATAGGAACCGGATATGTAGGGTTAGTAACAGGAGCGGTATTTTCTGATATGGGCAATGATGTAATATGCGCTGATAAAGATGAAGAAAGAATAAATAAATTAAAGCAAGGGATAATGCCATTTTATGAACCGGGTTTAGCTGAAATGGTCTCTAGAAATGCAATGGAAGGCAGACTTAAGTTTACAACAGATATAAAAAGCGCAGTTAGAAATTCTTTAGTAATATTTATAGCAGTAGGCACTCCTTCTAAAGAAAATGGGGAAACAGACTTGTCGCAAATAGAAGAAGCAGCAATTAATATTGCCAAAGCATTAGATGATTATAAAATAATTGTAAATAAGAGTACTGTTCCAGTAGGAACAGTTGAATTTGTGAAAAAGATAATAGAAGAAAATAAAATTAAGGATGTCAATTTTGATGTAGTATCAAACCCTGAATTTTTAAGAGAGGGTTCTGCGGTTTATGATAGTCTAAACCCAGACCGAATAATAATAGGGGTTCAGAATCAGCCGGTAGCATTAGTTTTATTAGAATTATATGCTTCTTTAGGCAGACCGATGATAATAACGGATGTAGAGAGTGCTGAATTAATTAAATATGCTTCCAATGCATTTTTAGCTATGAAAATATCTTTTATAAATGCGATAGCTAATTTATGTGAGAAGACGGGAGCTGATATTGATATGGTAGCGAAAGGGGTAGGATTAGATCATCGGATCGGTCCTTATTTTTTGCAAGCAGGATTAGGTTATGGAGGTTCCTGCTTCCCAAAAGATGTGAAGTCATTGATTCATACAGCTGCAAAGTATGGGATAGACTTAAAATTACTAAAAGCAGTAGAAGAAATTAATAATGAAAGGGTTATTCTTTTCTACAACAAGATAAAAAAAGTATTAGATCCCATAGCTGGGAAGCGCTTAGCTGTGTTAGGCTTATCATTTAAACCGGATACAGATGATATGCGCGAAGCAAAATCTATTGAATTAATAAATTACTTATTGCAAGATAATGCTATTGTTAAAGTATATGATCCGGTATCTATTCCTAATGCAAAAAAAATTTTAGCTGATAAAGTCATATATTGTGAAAATGCATATCAAGCAGCTGAAGGAGCTAATGCTATTGTTATTTGCACGGAATGGAGAGAATTTAAATTGCTTAATATGCAGAAGTTAAGAGAAATAATGGCTAATCCCATAATATTTGATGGACGAAATATTTATGATCCAAAAATTAAAAAGAGGTATGGCTTTCAATACTATGGAATTGGGAAAAGGAATGATTAAATAGCTATGGAAACTCAAAAAACTGTTTTAATAACAGGGGGAGCCGGCTTCATCGGTTCTCATTTAGTAGATTATTTTTTGCAGCAGGGCTATTTTGTAATAGCGATGGATAATTTATTAACAGGAGATATTGCCAATATTAGCCATATAGTAAATAAAGATTTCCTTTTCATTAAATATGATGTAACGAATTATATATATGTAGAGAAACATTTAGATTATATATTACATTTTGCAAGTCCGGCATCACCAATAGATTATAGGATGTATCCTATTCAAACTTTGAAGGTAGGCTCTTTAGGAACTCACAAAGCGCTTGGCTTAGCCCTGAAACATAAGGCTAAGTTTCTATTAGCTTCTACTTCAGAAGTTTATGGAGACCCTTTATGCCATCCTCAAACTGAAGACTACTGGGGAAATGTGAATCCTGTAGGTCCACGCGGCGTTTATGATGAGGCTAAAAGATTTGCCGAAGCTTTAACTATGGCTTACCATTATTATCATAATATAGATACTAAAATAGCTCGTATATTCAATACTTACGGACCGAGAATGCGTATCAACGATGGAAGAGCTATTCCTACTTTTATCACGCAAGCTTTAAAAAATGAGCCTATAACCGTATACGGAGATGGAAAACAAACACGCAGCTTCTGTTATATTGATGATATGGTTAGAGGTATCTTTTCCTTGATTCACTCAAATTATAATTTTCCAATAAATCTCGGCAATCCTCAAGAAATGTCCATATTAGAATTAGCTGAAACAATAATAAGATTGACAAAATCCAAAAGTAAGATCGTATTTAAGCCCTTGCCGGAAGATGATCCTAAAGTTAGACAGCCTGATATCCGTAGAGCCAATGAAATCCTTCATTGGCATCCTCAATATTCTTTAGAAGAGGGCTTAGAAATTACTATACAGTATTTCAAAAAGAAATTAAGTCTATGAACCTTGCTTTTATCATTTACTTTATCTTTTTCTCTATGTTTGTAATAATTCCGGAAAATCTTCCTCCTGAAACTGCTCCCTTGCAAGGCTTTCCTCCTTCAAATATAGAATTGCCAAGCTCCGTAATTTTTCCAGCTAATATTAAATGGCAAATTCAATTAAACTCTTCTGCCTCCTCTTCAGCTATTGACAAAAATAATCTTTTCTTAATCACTGATGACTCCAATATGAATATCATCTCAATTGTTGATGCAAAGCAAATTTCTATAAAAGATGAAAGATTCTCTTCTGTTAAAGCACTTTATACATATAAAGATTTATTATACTTTGTTAATGATAAAAGCCTTTTTTCCTTTGATAAAAAAAATTATCAAATAAAAAAAGTCATCAATTTTTCAGTTGAAATAATTCAAACATCCCTCTCTGATTCTAAATTAATCCTTCTATTTGACAAAATTATAGGAGTTTATGATTTTGATAAACAAATTTATAAAAGCTTTACGATAAAAGATAATTTCTCTTTTTTATCAATTCTATTATATAAAGACAAAATTATTGGCATCGGAAAGGATGGATTAATAGCTGCTTTTGATTTTTCTGGAAATAATTTGTGGAAACTAAATATAAAAGAGCAAATTTTCACTAAAGGTGTTATTTATGAAAATATATTGTATCAACCTGCCGATATTTATCTTTATGCCATTGATTTGAGAAACCATAGCATCAAATGGAAAAGGTTGCTCGGAGCCAAATCCTATTTTCCTCCTGAAGTTAATTCTGAAAATATCTATATTGTGCCGATTAACAATTTATTTTATTGCTTGAGCAGAAAAGCCAGCCGAAAATGGGTTAAATTTATAAAGTTCAGAATTACAGCGAGGTTATTACCTTTAGATGATGAAATAATAGTATTCCCTTTTTTAGGGGAGATAATCTCTTTTTCTAAAAAGGATGGGAGACAATTAGGCTCTTTTAGCTCCCCCATCAAACAACCAATATTAAATGCCTATTATTTAAATCAGAAGTTAATTCTTCATTATCCGGAAGGAGTAATTGCCTTAGAAAAGGCACCAGCACCTTCAACTTCCCCCTCAGAAACTCCAATGCCAGAAACTACCATACCTGAAAAACATTGAATATTCTCGAAACAAAGACGAATTCTTGATATTCAATCTAATAAGACACATTCACCCATAAAATTCCTCCTTCAGATCCCTCTGCATCAACTCTTCAATCGCTTGGCGAGGTTCTTTATCCTCGTAAAGAATCTTATAAACCTGTTCAACGATAGGCATATCTATATTAAATTTATTCTTTAAATTAATTGCAGCTTGAGTCGTATAAATCCCTTCAGCTACCATTCTCATGGATTTGAGAATATCTATTAATTTCTCGCCTTTTCCGAGCCTGATACCAATAGTCTTGTTTCTACTTAATGAACTCGTGCAAGTAAGCACAAGATCTCCTAATCCAGAAAGTCCAGAAAGTGTTTCCGGTTTAGCATTCATAGCTTTAGCTAATCTTTTAATTTCAGTTAAACCGCGAGTAATCAAAGCTGCTATTGTATTATTACCATATCCAATCCCTTCTATGATTCCCGCCGCAATAGCTATTATATTCTTAAGACTCCCACCTAACTCTACA
>CAYREJ010000089.1:0-4274 GCA_964423235.1 uncultured Acidobacteriota bacterium
ATGATGTATACAGCTCCCCAGCTTATAGGACAGCCCACTATCAAGATAACGAATCCGCCAATAATGATCCAACCCACATCTTTAGAAGGTAATCCGGCGATTGCAACAGTTATAGGATTAGCAATCCCTATCGAAATCGCTTTAATAATGCTACAGTTAAAGCCAATATTGGAAACAACAATCCCAAAACTTACACTAATACCAGCAATGCATCCAACAATAGCACCAGCAGCCTCTCCAATAATAAAGCCAGCAAATCCTCCAGCAATTATTCCAGCGATCACAATAGCATAATTTTTGGCTTTCCAATATAGAATTATACCCAAAGTAATTGTACTCACTAATCCTCCAATAAATAATCCAAAAAGGAATGTATTTTCATTAACCTTGCCTTCAATAGATGCTAGCAATAAAAAGGGAAATCCCATTAAAATAATGAAATAAACAATCCCCAAAGGAAATCTAAAATCCTTTTCCAGCTTATCGATTCTAAGCCCATGTATTTTATTTAAGGAACGAGCAAATGCCTCAAATATGGCTGAAATGAATACTCCTCCTGCTGCTAATAATGCAACAAATAATAAAGAATGTTTAACCATTGACTCAAAAATATCTCTTATTACCTCTCCCATATCATCGTTCCTTTGATAGCCTAAAGCCAACAGCGCCTCTACAAAGCTCCCAGTTTACTTCTCTTATTTGTTCTGGCTGCCAAGTATTTGGCAGCAAGCCTTGATAAGGTCTTCCAATGTAATATATTTTTTTATTATCTTTTACCATCTCAAGCAATCC
Organism: uncultured Acidobacteriota bacterium; assembly: GCA_964423235.1. GTDB lineage: Bacteria > Acidobacteriota > HRBIN11 > MFGW01 > MFGW01 > CAYREJ01. Next base: position 793 of record CAYREJ010000089.1, read on the forward strand.
TTCTTTTGTAAGCGGCAATAACTTATTTTCAAGCCAGCATATAACAGGTGATGCTAATGGTTGTTGGTTTCTAAGTAGAAGCTTTTTTATTTCATCGGATATACTCTTTATTTCATCTGAATTATTATATAGCATTTTCCATTCCTCTATAGTCGGTAGCCTATAACTTTTTCCAAGATACTTAAAGAAGTATGTTATATGTTCATAACATAGTCCTGTTATAAAGAGTTGCCAAGGCTTGTCTTTACAGTTCCACCAAACATTTCTTGGAGAAATTTCCAAAAGCTGTCTATACCAACTATCCGTATATCCATACCTTAAGCCATCATCTGATAGAAATTGCTCAAACTGATACTTGCTTACAGGAAATAATGATATATAAAATTTCCAATCTTTTCTGGAAATTAAAGGAAAGTTTGTTTTATCAATAAGTATGGAATATGGCAAAGACATTATTTTCTATCTCCTCAAAATTTATTTTTTTGATAAAGTGCCATTTATCTTCTTTGTAATCATAAAGCATAGAATCTTTTGTAATAACTTTTGTATTTGATAGAGAATATGCAAACCAGTCCGAGATAATAAGATAATTATCCCCTTTTAATAAAATAGTAGTGTTAAGCGGTAAGTCTTTTAAAATGATATCGCCTTCTGGACAGGTAAAAGTATTGTATAAATGTAATTTATTACATTGGGGGCAGGTAAATTCCTTTTTTTGTTTCATAGCAGATACTATAGGTTTTAGTTCATCAGAAACTTTTTTCCAATTGGGCAGAGAAAACCAAGGGTTTTCTTCTTTGCCCATATAAACCTCTTCACCCTTTTTTCTTTTGACTTTAAGCTTAGGTACCTCTTTGCACAATGCACTGATATGGATGGTTATCAATTCACTTTTAGGAGTTAGCTTAAGGCGGAATTTATTATTATCAAATAAGACTTCTATATTAGCAGAGTCTGCGGAAAAACAAAGAGGCATAAAGTCATGAGATTCTATATAAAGTGCTTCGGCTGGGTTATTGAGTGCATCTATTATCTGACTGGTATCAGGATTATGTAATTCTTCATAATCTTCCCCAAATATTTTATCATCACCCAAGTTCGCAAAGATTGTCCTATCAAGCAAAGCATTTCCTTGCCAATCCATAGCGTCAATAGGCGGCTTTGAGCAAATTATTGCAATCATGCAAGAAGAAAATTCTTTTTCAAGCTGCTCAAATATAGGTGTAATTAGCATTACTCTGTCTTTATTTTCATTAAACCAGGCTGGGCTATTCTGTAAAAAATGTTGAGGTATCCCTATAAAATAAGCATTTCTATTTCCAATAAAGTACATTTTATTGATTCTACCAGGTAATGCACGGATTAATTCACTTACAAAATAATGAATTTTAGTCCAACTATCTTGAGCGGCTTCAAGTAATAAAACTACTGGCACAGATAAATTTACCTCATAGCAGAGCTCTCTCTTTTGCATTTTAATTTTTCTCCATCTAGATAAATAAGAAAAGTGATATGAGTCTCTGTATTTTTTTCTGCTAATAGCAATTGGTCAGCTAAAATATACCCTGTCTCATCATCTATTGCATTTACAAGCCCTCTGCCGCCAAATTTCTCAATAGAACTGCTATGCTTATTAAAAAAATAGTCTTTTACTCCATCTGCAAACTTCAGTCTATAGCCTAAGTTAGAAAATTTATCCTTGAAATTTTCAGCTATTTCTTTTAGTTTACTTTCAATAATATTTCTTTTTGCATCTTCTGAATAGATATAGTTGAAGGCAATAATATGTGAGCCTATCCTATTGAGCAATTCAGGACGAGAAATCTCATACATAAAGAATTCTTGAACAGCTTTTATAAAATGTTCTCTAACCTTTTTGGCTTGCTGTGTTGGGTCTTTTTCATCATTTAATATTTGCTCAAGAATTGCTCTTTCATTGATCTGATGTCCGCGTGAATCATTAGTCCTTGTGCCAATATTAGATGTGAATATTATCACACTCTCTGTGAAGAAGACGGTCTGCCCCCGACTGTCAGTAAGTCTACCATCATCTAATATTTGTAAAAATATATCCATAATCTTTGGGTGAGCTTTTTCTATTTCATCAAAGAGTATAACTGAGAATGGGCGATTTTTAGCAGCATTGGTTAGCATTCCTCCTTTATCATAACCTACATAGCCAGGTGGCGAGCCAATTAATTTTGATACCGTGTGCTCTTCTTTAAACTCACTCATATCAAACCTTAAGAATGCCTCTTCGGTATCAAATAAATATTCAGCTAATTTCTTTGCCATGAATGTTTTTCCAACGCCCGTAGGTCCTGCAAAGAAGAACACTGCCTTAGGTTTGGATGCTTGTCCAGAAGAAAGACCAACTACACCTGCTCTTGCCTTTTTTATAGCTTTTACTGTTTCCTCTATTGCATGATCTTGTCCTATTACTCTTTCTTTGAACCAGCTTTCAGCTGAGTCAATTAACCCTTTGGGTAGACCAATAATGGATAATTTGGTCCATGGATCTTCCTCTGTTCCAATACGATATCTATTAACTAATCTTCTCAGCGTAGCTAAAGATAAATCCTGCTGCTTTTGGCTTTCATCTACTATATCCCTTAAAATATTATCTAAATCTTTAAAATATAGCCCCTCTGTGATATTTGATAAGAAATCTATCCTATCAGAAGGAAAAGCTCTAAGATGTTTTGAAAAATAAAGCTTTCTTTCCTCTTTATCAGGTATAGGAATCTCTAATACTGCAACCTTTGGAGAGTTAGTATAATATTCAATTGGTATCATTGTGTCCTGCAATGCAATCATTACAAGACGATTATTCTCTGGAATGTTTTCTATTATTTTCTGTATGAGCGTGATAAGCAAGGCTATATCTTTAGGATATGCTCCCCGTTGGCTGTAAGGCGTTATTTTATCTATATAATTAATGATAAATATGGTCTTTTTATCTATTCGTTTTATCTCTTCTTCAAGCCAGCGAGTAAGAAGAATTACTTCTTTGTCTTGGCTATCGATTTTATTCAATTTGCATTCACCATCAAAAGATTCAATCCGCTCGAGAGACCACATAGGAGAGTGCCCTCTACCATCTTTGCCAAAGAATACACCCCAAAATATAAGCCTTTGAAAATTTAGTTCTCTGCTTATTTGCCTTATAAATTCAGTAAGATTTAGGATTAATGTCCCATCTTTTTTTATATATCCAGAATCACGCACATTTCCATGAAGAATAAGTACCTCCTTCTGCAATAAGAGTCTTTTTAGGTTATCTTGCCATACTGCCATAGCTATTCCTCCTGCTGTAATTCATAAGCTGAATCAGGCAAATCAAGTTCACCTCTTTGTTTAAGTCCCGGTGGTTCATCAGAAACTTCAATAGATTTAAATTTAGTTGTTATACCAAATTTCTTTAGTTTATCAGAGAGAGTATCAAAGTCTTTATAGCATGTATCTTTTGATATAGCTGAATT
>CAYREJ010000089.1:4284-9215 GCA_964423235.1 uncultured Acidobacteriota bacterium
ACGAAAAGTAATAGGTCCCGCTGAATAGCTCTTTATCTTGTATATTATCGCACTCCCATAATTATTAGGAATTTCTAGTCTTGGTTCTTCTTCTTCCTTCCAACCCATTTCCTGGCAAACAGCTTTTAAGGCGGATAGTACATAGTTTCGTTGTATATCTTGTTGTTCAAGTATGTTAATTTTTTCAATTACCTCTCTAATCTTTTGCCTTGCCTCTTTTAGTACTTCTTCGGCTTTGATAAACTCCTCTTTTTCTATTAAAAGCACAGCATTGTGAAGGAATATCTTAATTTCTTCTTCAGGCATACACCATTTTATTAGAAGATTTCTCATTCCAGAAACCTCGGAATCTAATGCTTCCATTTGTTCTATTAACTCCATTGCTTTTTTTTCTCTCCGAACCTCTTTTATCTCTATTAAGGTATTTAATACTTCTTGTCCTCTTATCTTCATATTTTGTAAAGTATCTGCTAAGCTATTCAACTGGCTGCTATTCATCCAATTGTCTATTTGAGCTATTTCCTTTTTATACCAAGCTGTAGCCTTATATATCTCATTTGGGAAGCTATCTTTCAGCCCTTCTGTCAACTCAGCAAGTATTGCCCTTATTTTCTCTTTTTGTTCTTTAATAGTTGATTGAAGGATATTAATCTTATTGAGTGCTTCCTGGATTGCCTTCTTCTCTATCTCAAGTTCAATCTTTGAATATTTTAGGCCACTCATCTTTTTTATCACCTCCAAATAATGCCTTTACTCGTTTTTTTAATTGCTCAAATAAGCCTTTCTTTTCAATTTCATAGAAAGGCTCATAAAAGCCAAGTTCTTGTAAGTCTTTTGATTTATAGCCATGTAATATCAACCAAGGAAAAAGGATTCTTTTAAGATTATTATCTTTAAGGAAAAGCTCTGGTATGCCTTCCTTTGGATAAAGAAATGTTTTTATATAGATGTATCTTGATTCTATGCTTTTAGATTTTTTTTTATTTGCCCAGAAGATAAGCATCTTCATATCTTCTTCGCTTAAGCTTTCTTCTTTAAGTAAGCTCTCTAATATTTCCATGAAGTCTATCTCACCCTTTAATAAAGAAAAAGCTTTTTCTTCTTTTAATATCTTATTTAGCAAAAGACTTTCAATCTTTTTAAACTCTTTTGGAATAGATTTGCATAAAAGCTCTTGCATATCTTTTTGGCATGATAAAAATAATTCAGAGAATAGCTTCTTATCTTGTTTGATAATATCTATGAGCAATTTTTTGTCTAAGAAATTGGTAATTATGAAATATTTAATTAGTTGTGTTTTGTCTTCCTGCCTTAAATTCATCATTTCACTCATCGTCAAATCTTCACCTCTATATACTTTATCGATTAATTTTAGCTTAATGCCCCCTTTATCAATTATTGATTGAGGTAATGACTCTTTAATTTTTAATTTATTGCTAATTATTACCTTCTCAATATAATCTGCAAGTTTTTCCATAGGTATATTCTCGATGATAAGAGAAAGCATCCTATCTGGGGTAATAATTTTGCTGATATACTTTAATATTTCTTGAGGTAATAAATATTCTTTGCATTTTCTGATGAATGCATCTTTTATATTTTCTTTGTTTACTTCTATAAAGCCTCTTTGTGGTTGATGAAATTTTTCAATGAGTGGTGCTTCTCTTTTATCTTCAATCAAAAGGGATATACTAAATGCTGCTTCTATATCTTTTTTAGAGCTAATCTCATTTCGGCAAAAATATAACCATCTTTCTATAGGGCTATTTGGTAATAGGAATTCAGCATTGCTTTCTTCTATTGCTTGAGCTTCTAAATCTACCTTTAAAGTAGCGGCACCAACTGGAGGTCTATATTTGTAACCTATGATGTTCAGCGGGCAATATGTTAAGCTACCACCATCCAATGCGGCATCCCAACCAAGTTTAGCTTTTATGTCATCAGGTATGTATGCAAAGAGCTTATTCATAAGATGGGATATTGCCTCGGGTAAGCCTTTTATGAGAATTTTAGGGCTACCTTTTGTATTTGCAATCCTAAAAAGTGCAATTAATAACTTTTGTTCAAGCTCTAATGAGAGTTTTGGCAGGTTTTGGGATAAGACATTCAAAGATGCTTCAAGAATTTCTATTGGTTTTATATCACCTGTCTTTTTATCTACCAGTATAGAGCAAAGCGCATCTTCCCTTCTTGCAAAAATTTTATCTTTTACTAGCTCAAAAAGCTTCATGGGTTGAGGAGATAGCTTCCATAATTCTGGCGGATATATAAACCCGTGGCAGATGAATATGCCTGCTCTTCCGAATGTATCTATTGCTTCTGGCAGATTGCGTATATGTAAAATAACAAGATAATCTTTTCCTTGCAGGTTCTGATAGAATACTGTTTCTTTTGATATAAATTCACCACCTGGAAAATATATTCTTTTCTCAATTTCATATACATCTTGCTTTGAAAGCAAAGATTTTGAATAGAACACAGTATGAAAGTCAGCCTCTTTCTGTGGGGATTCTTCTGGGGGTACCTTTGTATAAACCAATTGGAATATCTTCATATCATTTCCTACCAAATCCATTTGCGTTGTATTTTATAAAGAGCAAATAGGAATGGGTCAAGAATTCGTTTTGGGTCCTCTGGATTAAGTTTTGTTCTCAATTTCATCCCAGCAGGTGCAGCGCCTGTAGAAGAAACTATGGTATATTCGCAACTTCTAAAGTTTCTTTCTGCCAAATTTATGAAGTTTCTGCTGTTTTTCTCGTTCTTTAGCCAATCCTTTATTCTTTTTGACATGTTTTTTAATTCTTTTAGTATACCATCGGTATGAGCCACTATTTAGAAAATCAGACAAATTTTGAGGTAGTTGAATATCATCAGCTTTAGTCAATACAATAATTAAGTGCTGACTTTCCTTTAATGCAACGCGTAATCTATTATGCACAGCATCAAGGTAAATATTCAAAAATTCTTCCATTGAATCAGCTACAGAGTTACCGCAATCTTTTATGCTGATAATAAAGAATACTACATCAGAATAGGCAACAAACCTTCCCATATCAGTTATTTTATCAGTCTCCTTAAATACTCTGCCTGCAGTGTCATAAAAGCTCAAGAACTGCCTGCTAAACAAAGGAATATCTTCAAACTTTATAAGCGCCGGATGAGGAAAGTTTTCTGGGGTGCTATCGGGTAGTTTGGATTCCATTTCAAATTTTTTGACATGATTAAACATTATTTCATGCGTATTATTGTCAAGAGTTTGCCATGTAAAATCCCCCCAGATACCAACCCTTCCAAGATACTTTAGAAGATAGAATAATGCTGTAAGATATACTGTTTTACCATGTCCAGTGAAACCCACAAGCCCTATTCTATTTTTATAGGCATTTTTTTCTATGTAATCTCGGTGTATAGTCGCCTTGCAATCACCACAAAGATATAGTGTGTTATTACCTTTGACTTCTAATGATGCCGTTGTTTCTTTTAAACAATATGGGCATTTAATAAGCATTCTTTCGCCCCTTTTTTAGTCTTTGGTTTAACTTGTTCCAAATTCCTGTATCAAATATACCTGTCATTACAATATTGTCTTCTCCTACTTTTATCTCTACTTCGCTCCTTTTTTCAAATATTAAATGTTCAAGGTATCTATACCTTTCTGTAAAAAAATAAACTTTTTGATTACTACTTCCACGCCAAAGTAATGGAATCTTCTCTTTCTCACTATACCTTCCATCTATGAGCATATCAATGTATTTTGAGCAGGGCATAACATTGTTTAGAATCTCCTCAAGGGTATAGCCGCTGTAGCAGACAATACCTAAATTTTCTGCTTTTATCATCTGGGCTAGCAAAATCACCTTCTCCGCCTGCAGGAAAGGTTCCCCTCCTGTGAATGTTACTCCTTCTATTCCCTTAGCAGATTTTATATAGTGCATTAGCCCTTTTGGTTCAATATTCATCCCTTTGTTTTCATCCCAAAATTCAGGATTGAAGCAACCATTACAGCGCAATGGACAACCTTGAAACCATATGACGAACCTCTTACCTGGACCATTTACTTCCTCTGATATTAAAAATTTACCTACCCTTAGCATATCTTTATAAATTCATAATAGCTTAGTTCTTCCACACTTATAAATTATAATATAATACGCTCAAGCTAATGTCAAATAATAATTCAGTATTTAGTCAGTGTTCTCCAAATCCTAAAATCAAATGCAGCATAAAGAAAATTATAAATCACAAAGAAAGATTATAAAAGAAAGATATGTTGTAAATAAAAACTTTCTGCATCCTTTTTTGGTGGCTAAATAAATTAAAACTACAAGATTATATTAAAAAGCAAAAAAGAGGAATAGCTTGATGGAACTCTATAAATTCTAAACTCTATAAACTCATAACATAATAATTCATTAAAAATACTTTTCTTTCCCGCTAATGAAAATGCATCGCAGATGCTAATGAGTCAATGGAGATAAGTTTTATTTTTTGAAAAATTTTGGGAGAATCAACAACAAAAATTAATGCAAGTGCTAAGATGGCTATTACAATAAAGCCTATAGATATTGAATGTCCTAAATATAAAAGTTCTGATTATAGGAATGAAGTTATTAAAAGATTCTTTGTAGGCAAGCAAAAACACAGTATTGAACATTTTAAGAAACAATTAGAAACAATGCTGTACGATGACTTGTGGCTTGGGCAAATAATTACTATGAGTGAAAGAGCGGTTTTGGACCAGAATTTCAAAAAAAATAAAAAACTGAATAATTATGTAATCTCCATTTTAAAAAACAAGAAAATTTTATCGGAAGTTGAAAAGCTTCAATTAAATAGGGATAATAAAACATTAGAAGAAATCACAGTTAGGATAATTAAGATGATAAAACAATATGATAAGAATTTGTTAGATATAAGACCAACGCCTGCGG
>CAYREJ010000090.1:0-9169 GCA_964423235.1 uncultured Acidobacteriota bacterium
ATCCCCAAATTTTTATACTCTACTCTTAACCTTAAACTCTATAGCCTCGGATAGAGTTCGGAGAATTTTTAGATTTTATTGTAGATAAAAAACTTTGTGTGCTTTGCGATAACTTTGTGTCCTCTGTGGTAAAAAATAAAAATTATAAATAGCATAAATGAAGTTCAAAATAAAATTTTTGCAGAAAATTGACCAATTTTCATAAATAATAATTATTTATTTTATTGCGAGTTTCCGAGTTGAAGAAAGATAACTCGCTATAAAATAATAAAATTAAAATAAAATTCCTATCATAATGGATATATCTTTTTTCAAATTGGAAAATAAGAAACCTGCATCAATGAAAAATTTTGACTTAAAATTAGCACCTGCTCCGAAAGTTATTCCTAATTCATCCTTTCCTTTAGGATAAAGTATTTTTAATATTTCATCATATATGATATCTCCAGTTGTTCCTGTAAAGTTTAACCAATGAGCAGGAACTAATTGGGTTCCGCCTCGCAAAAATAAAATATTTGCTTTTTTAAATACTAACATATACTCAACGCCGAAATGATATTCTCTGATATCATTTAATTCAAAATTACTTGGTTGTGCTTTCAATTCTACTATTGTAATTCCATTTTTAATCATATTGCTATAATGCCGATTATTTATATCTAAAGCTATTTGCAATCTGGGATTTGGTTTGTAGAGGAATCCGAAATCTAATTCAGAAGGAAAGCTGAATATGTAATTGAGCTCTTGGGTAGATATAATTGAGGAATCTTTGTATAAATTACGAATTTCTTTAAAATCAAATTCGTACCCGAAATGGTAAGCAGCGCCAATAGAGAAGGGACTCTTAGGATTTATCAATATCCCAATATGCCAAGCAGTATCAGATTTTTCTACATCCGATAAGGAATTAGAAAATGAATAATCATCTGAAGAAAAATTTGTGCGATTCCCATAGCCTTTAAAAGACAACTTACTTCTAAGAAAACCAAATCCAAACACAAAATTTTCTGTTAGCAAGAGGGCTATATTCATTCCTCTGGCACTCATTCTAACATCCCTATCTATAGTCAGAGTCGGTAGATTTAGCTGCGAACCAGTTGTTTTTGAAGCATTAAAAGTTTCTATGCTCTTATAAAAATTATGCTGAAATAAACCTATGGAAAAAGGTCCGAGATTAAAATTCGCTGCATAAAAAGAAGGAAGAGTGGAAGAAAAGGTATAATTGTTTCCATATATCTCCTTTTGCAGGGAATAATAATCCAGCTCCAATTCTAAAGAATTTCTCCCCACATTATATAAAGTTGCTGGATTGAAGATAGAACTTATTATATTTGTCCCATTAGCAATAGAGGTATTACCTAAAGAAAGAGCTCTGGCACCACTTGATAAGTATTCAAAGGAAAAATATTGAAATAAACCTCCATCGCTTTGAGAAAAAGAAAAGCTTATTAATAAGGTAAGTAAAAGAATTGATGTAATAGAATTAAAAAGAAATTTTTTCATAAATCATCCTCTCTGATATTAAAATAATAAAATAGCTACAGAATCAATCAAAAATAATTTGATAATTACAAGCAAGAAGAAATGATATTCTTAAAAACTAATCTGGGATCTTCGGCTTGCAAAATAGGTCTTCCAATAACAATATAGTCAGCACCAGCATTCAACGCCTCTTTAGGAGTTGCAACCCTTTGTTGATCATTTAGTGCTTCCCCTTGCATTCTTATTCCCGGCACGATAACTTTAAAATCATTTCCGAATTCTTTCTTAACTGCTGAAAGCTCATTATAGGAGCATACTATTCCATCTAAACCTGCATTCTTAGCTATCTTTCCTAACTCTAATACCACCGGTAAAGTTTCTTCTTGTTGTTTGAAACTCGTTAAAACAGACACACCAAATAGTTTAGGAATAGCCAGATTATTTTTTTGGCAATGCTCACCTAATTCATCTTTAACATATTTTAATGCTTCTTGTCCCGCTAAGCAATGAAAGTTAATTATATCAACCCCTAAGTCTGCTGCTGCTATAGTAGCTAAAGCCATAGAATTAGGTATATCAAAATATTTTAGATCAAGAAAAATTTTTTTCCCCAATTGTTTCATCGTATCAACAAACGGGGGGCCAACTCTTGTGAATAAAACAATACCTATTTTGTAAAAAACAACCTCTTCTCCCAGCTTGTCAATTAATACTCTTGCTTTTTCAGCTGAATCGGTATCTAAGGCAATTATAATTTTTTCATTAAGCATAATTTATATCCTCTTTATGAATTTGTTTATATTCTTATATCTTCTACAATTTTTCCCTTAACCAGAAGTATAATTCTACCGCCGATTTTTTTTATCAGTTCTTTATCATGGGTCGCAATAATAACGGTAGTTCCTTGTCGGTTAATAGCTTTAAAGATTTCCATTATTTCTAAAGATAAATCAGGGTCTAAATTTCCGGTGGGTTCATCAGCAAGTAAAATCAAGGGTTCATTAATTAAAGCCCGTGCAATAGCTACTCTTTGTTGTTCTCCACCTGAAAGCATATAAGGAAAATCTCTTAATTTATGATGCAACCCTACTTTCCTTAATATTTCCAAGACTTTTCTTTTCTGGAAGCTAAGGGGCTTTCCTAAAATTTGCAGAACCAAAGCTACATTCTCATATATTGTTTTTTTGGGAAGAAGCTTGAAATCTTGAAAAACGAATCCGATATTTCTTCTTAAATAAGGTATATGAGAACTGCTAATCTTAGCCAAATTTCTTCCCAGCACCAATATTTGCCCCTTAGTTGGTAATTCTTGTCTTAGAATTAATTTTAAGAAAGTAGATTTACCGGCTCCGGAAGGTCCCGTTACGAAACAAAATTCTCCTTTTTCAATGGAGACGGTAGCTTTATCTAATCCGATATTATTGCCATCGTAAATTTTTGAAACATCAAAAAATTGGATCATCTATTTTAATCCTGTTCAATTCTTCCATAGCGCGCTCATATTCTTCTTTTGTGGGAGCTCTGCCATGAAATTCTACTTTATTTTCCATAAAGCTGATGCCTTTTCCTTTTATAGTTTTAGCAATAATTATTGAAGGCTTATTTTTAACTTTATCAGCAGCCTCCAATGCTTCTACAATAGAATTAAAATCATGTCCATCTATATAAAAAACTTCCCATCCGAAGGAAGACCATTTTTCAATAAGAGGTTCCAAAGCCATTATATCAGAAACTTTCCCATCTATTTGAAGACCATTATAATCTAAAATAGCGCATACATTATCTAAATGATAATGAGCTGAAGTCATAGCTGCTTCCCAAATTTGTCCTTCTTGGCATTCTCCATCTCCTAACATAACATATATTTTATAATTTTTTTTATCTAAGCGAGCAGCAAGAGCCATCCCATTTGCTATTGATAATCCTTGCCCTAAAGAACCGGTAGAAGCTTCTAATCCCGGCGTTTTTAAAATATCAGGATGCCCTTGCAGAATACCATTTATTTTCCTAAGTTTCCAAAGCTCTTCTTTTGGAAAATACCCAATATCAGCTAAAATTACATAAAGTGCAGGACAAGCATGTCCCTTTGATAAAATAAAGCGATCCCTATCTTCCCATTTAGGATTCTTTGGGTCATATCTCATCTTACAATAAAAAAGAGCTGTTAATATATCTATTGCTGACAAAGAACCTCCTGTGTGCCCTGAACCAGCTAAATACAACATTTTTAAAATATCTTTCCGGAATTGCAAAGCTTTCATTTGAAGTTCCTTTTTCTTCTCTTTTGTAAGAATACCCATATTATTTCCTTTTTTCTTCTAAAAGCTCAATTAATATTTTTCTTGAAAGTTGAGGATTAGCTTTCCCGCCAGTTTCTTTCATAATCAATCCCATTAAATATCCCACAACTCTATCTTTGCCACCTAAATACAAAGAAACTTCTTCCGGATGCCTTTCTAAAATTTGAGATATTAATTCCTTTAATTCCTCTTCATCTTTTATTTGAATTAATTTTTTCTCATTTACAATTTCGGAGGGCATCTTTTTAGTTTTCAGCATTTCAGAAAAAATCATTTTGCCTATTTTACCACTGATTCTACCCTCTTCAATCAAAAGAATTAATTCTCCTAATTGTTTTGCAGTAATAGGAATAGTAAACTCTTCAGAATCTTCTTTTTTTAATTCTCTGAGCAATTCATTTATTATCCAATTTGCAGCTGCTTTAGAATGCCTACAAAACGAAACGACTTCTTCATAAAAATTGGCAAGCTCCTTTGAACTAACCAATATTTCTGCATCATAGGGTAATAATTGATATTGTTGTATAAATCTTTTGTATTTATCATCCGGCAGCTCACAAACTTCTTTTTTTATTTCATTACATAACTCTTCGGTAATTCTTAAATACAATAAATCCGGTTCTGGAAAATACCTATAATCATGCGCTTCTTCTTTACTTCTCATTATTACTGTTTGATTTAACTTCGCATCCCACATTCTCGTCTCTTGTTCAAGCTTCTTACCTTCTTTTATTAGATTCCTTTGTCTTTCTATTTCATATTCTAATGCTTTTTGTAAATTCCTAAAAGAATTTAGATTCTTTAATTCTACTTTAGTAGAAGGAATTGATTCTCCAATTCTTCTTAATGATATATTAGCATCGCATCTCAAATTCCCTTCTTCCATATTTCCATCACATACATCTAAATACATTAATATTCTTCGTAATTTTACTAAATAATTATAAGCTTCTTCTGTACTCCTTATATCCGGCTCGCTGACTATTTCTATTAAAGGAACTCCGCATCTATTATAATCAACATATGAATACTCATCATCAGCTCCGTGAATTAATTTCCCTGCATCCTCTTCCAAATGAAGTCTCCTTATTCCAATCCGTTTTTCTCCTTTTTTTGACTGAATAATTACATATCCGGCAGTAGCTAAAGGTCTTTCAAATTGTGATATCTGATAATTCTTTGGTAGGTCTGGATAAAAATAATTCTTCCTGGCAAATATTGATTCGTAATTAATTTTGCAGTTTACTGCGATGGCAGCTTTAATTGCTAATTCAATCGCTCTCTTGTTAGGGAAGGGAAGAGCACCGGGCATTCCTAAGCAGGTCGGACATACTAAACTATTGGGCTCCGCCCCAAATTGAACACCACAATTACAAAACATCTTGCTCTTAGTTAATAATTGAGCATGAATTTCTAATCCTATTATTATTTCAAATCCATCAGCTTCCATATTTCATTGAAAAAATTCACGAAAAATTTCTCTTCCTGCCATAATAAAAGCAAAAGCAATTATTAAAATTGCTGCAAAGCAACAGAAAATTATAGGGAAAAGAATAGCAAAAGCAGCTTTACCAGTTGTTGTTTTATGAACTTCCCTTAAACCTATAATTTCCAATATAATAGCCCAAACTGAAGCAACTAATCCCCCGCAAAATGGAACAATTTGAAATATCATTGGACTTTGTGCATAGCAAATTGCTTTCAATGTAGTCTCAATTCCTTTATTAGCACCTCCAATTACTAATAATAATAAATGAGTTATTCCTGCGTGAATAAATAAATATGCAACTATAATTGCTGGCAGCAGTATAATACCTATGAGAGCAAATCCTGTTGTAAAAAATTTTCCAAAAGCTTCTTGCCCAGCAATATTCCGAAAAGGTAAAGAGGCAAGCATGGCGTTCCAACCGATATTCCATAAATATTGACTCAAAGAACCAATAATTAATATTATAAGAGCATATAACAACGCACTCCCTAAATAACCCGTCGGTTTAAGTCTTTTAAAGAAATTCTTGCCATCTACAATTGAATCTTTCCAGCTTCTAAATAAAGCATCCAAAAAACCAACTCGCGCTCTGTCTTCCCAAGCACAATAATACTTCTCTTCCGCTTGGTCAATCTCTGCTCCACACAATGGACAAAACCTAAGACCTTCTCTATATTCATATTCTTGACCACATTTATTGCATTTCATACTGCCTCCTAATTTTTATCTCTTTCTTCAAATCAGAGAATACTCAAAAAATCCTCTAAAGTCAACCCTCATACTTCCAATTATTTAGGAGTTTCCAAATCCTATAACCTATAACCTATTACCTATAACCTATCACCTATTACCTATTACCTATCACTTATTGACTGCTTATACAAACTATTATATATTATCAAATAAAAAAAATCGCGGAGCTTATTCTTGAAAAAGAAAGTACAAGATAATCGTCCTTGGGGAAATTGGAAAATATTAAAAGAAGGGGAAAATTATAAAATTAAGATAATAACTATTAATCCTCACCAAAGATTAAGCTTGCAATTTCACAAAGAAAGATCAGAACATTGGATTGTAATTGAAGGAAATGGATTAATAACTATTGAAAATAACGAGTATCCGGCTAAATGTAATGATCATTTTTTTATTCCCGGAAATACCCCTCATCGTATAACGAATTGCTCTGACACCTTGTTAAAGATTATTGAAATTCAATATGGAAACTGCGATGAAGATGATATAATAAGATTGGAAGATGACTATGGAAGAGTTTAATAAATTCAAATCTTATTATGCTATTATCATGAGCGGAGGTAGAGGAGAAAGATTCTGGCCTCTAAGCACTCCTCAAAAGCCTAAACCTTTTCTTCAATTATTTAATAAAAAAAGCTTGTTCCAACTTACTTATGAAAGAATAAATAAATTTTTTCAAAAGGAAAATATATTTATAATTTTATCAGCTGATAATTTAGAAATAGCAAAGAAGCAACTCAAAAATGTTCCGGAAAAAAATTTTATTATAGAACCTATTGGAAGAGATACAACAGCAGCTTGTTGCTATGCTTCTTACTATATTTCCAAAATTTATCAGAATCCTGATATTATAATATTCCCTTCAGACCATTACATACAAAATGACAAAGAATTTTATAATTGCTTGGATATATCAGCTAAAATAATAAAACTTAAAGATAGTATTGTGACATTTGGAATAAAACCAACAAGAGCTGATACTAATTATGGCTACATTGAAGTGGACGAAAAAAAATTATCTGCCGAAAATGATGGGGCTTTTTTTGCTGTTAAGAAATTTAAGGAAAAGCCAAACAAAGAATTAGCAGAAGATTATTTGAGAAAAGGAAATTATTATTGGAATAGCGGAATTTTTGCTTGGAGATATGGAACTTTGTTGAAATTAATCAAATTACATTTACCAAAAGTATATGAGATTCTTATGGAAATAGACGCACAATGGGGGAAAGAGGATTATTCCATATTTTTAGAAAAGAAATATTTAGAATTTCCCTCTTTATCTATTGATTACTCTCTTTTAGAAAAAGCAAGTTCAATTTATATGATTCCTGCTACTTTTCAATGGGATGATATAGGAAACTGGTCTGCTTTACAGAGAATGCTTAAAAAGGATTCTGATGGTAATACTATTTTTGGAAAAGCTAAATTTTATGAATCTAAAGAGTGTTTCATATCTTGTGAAGGAATGAATGTCCTTGCAATAGGATTAGATAATATAATTTGCGTCAAGCACAAAAATAATTTATTAATTTTAAATAGAAAATATGAGAATAAATTGAAACATTATCTTAAGCTAACAAAAGAAAAGGATACTATTTAATGGATTCAGCAGGGTTTAAAAAAAATTATTTAACAATGCCATTAGATCAAATTGAATACATTTCTATTGATATAGAGACTACGGGTTTGCGTCCGCCTGAGGGACATAGAATATGCGAAATTGCAGCTGTGTATTTTAATCTAAAAAGAAAAAGTGAGGAGCCTTGTGGAAGTTTATGGTCAATTATAAATCCTCAAAGAAGCATCCCTTATGATGCTACTGCAAAGCATGGTTTAACTGATGAAATAGTAAAAGGCGCTCCTACTTTTTATGAAATCATTCCAGCCTTTTTATCATATGTAAAAGATTATCTTTTAATTGCTTATAATTCTGATTTTGATATGTTCTTCATAAATTATGAACTGCAGCAAAATGGCAGAGAACCTTTGAAAAATCCGGTAATTGATGTTTATAAATTGGCAAAAAGATTTTTGACCCGTGACAAATACAATTTAGAAAGCCTTTCCGCTTCAATGAATATAAATTTTCCTGCTGGTCTCAAACCTCATAGTGCCCTTGGAGATGCTATCGTTAATGGCAAAGTATTTCGTAAGCTTATTAATTTCTTTTTAGAAATAGGTTTCAATTATATTATTGATTTATTAAAATCAATAGGCGATAAAAAACAAGAATTGGAAGAAATGATAATGAAAATAACAGATGCAATATTCAAAGAAAAGAAAATGAAAATTAAATATCAAACTTTGCAGCGAGAAATAGAAGAAAGAATAATAATACCAAAAAAATTAGAAGAAAGGAATCAAGAATATTTTCTTACTGCATTTTGTATTCTTAAACAGCAAGATAGAACTTTTGCTTTAGATAGAATCCTTTATTGGGAAATTTTATAAAGGAACAACATTAACAAATTTTCCTATATTCTTTTTATTAACGAATTGAACTATCCCATCTACTTTAGCAAATAAAGTAAAATCTCTACCCATTCCTACATTAAAACCGGGTTTTATTTTGGTTCCCTTTTGTCTAACTATTATTGCTCCCCCTTTTACCTTTTGACCGGCGAAACATTTTATCCCTAAATATTTAGGGTTGCTGTCACGCCCATTTCTTGATGAGCCTTGTCCCTTTTTATGAGCCATATTATTTTTCCCCTCCTTTATATTCTATTTCTTCAATTTGTATTTTTGTATAATGCTGTCTATGACCAAATTTCTTTTTATAAGTTTCCCTTCTTTTCTTTTTAAATATTATCACCTTTTTCCCTTTAAACTGATTAATTATTCTGGCTTTAATTTTTGCATCATTTAAATCATCTTTTAAAAGAACTTTTCCTGTATCATCTTTGACCATCAAAATATTTTTTAATTCTATATTATCCCCAATTTTCCCTTTTATTTTCTCAATATCTATAATGCTTCCAATGGAAACTTTATATTGTTTTCCGCCTTCCTGTATTATAGCAAACATAAATAAGCTCCTTTTTTTATTAGAATATTATAAAATAATTTTTTAAATAACGCAAATCCATCTTTTGTAATTGGTCGGTTTTTTCCAAATCCTAAAAGCAAATTCAGTGGCAAAAAA
>CAYREJ010000091.1:0-9145 GCA_964423235.1 uncultured Acidobacteriota bacterium
TGTTCTCATAGATGTGATCTTTGTGGTTTATAATTTTTTTGCCATTGGCTTTTAGCATTTGGAAAAAACTGACTATTTAATATTAAAATGATTGACAAGGCAACTGGTTAGTTTTCTCCAACGAAAGCATAATTTTGCCTTTTAACTATGATTATTTTTCCATTGCTAATTTTTTATTTATTTATTACAAGTTAGCGGATTTAATGATCTCATCTTAAAAACGCAAAGAGCATAAAAGGGAAGTTAGGAAGTTAGGAAGATAAAAAGTTAAGGAAAGAAGGTGATCTTTGCGTGCTTTGCGAGCTTTGCGTGCAATAATTATTTGAATACTCACGCAAAGAACGCAAAGAACGCAAAGTGAAAAAAAGCTAAGAAATTAGGAAGTTAAGAGATTAAAAATCTAAGGAAAGACGATGATCTTTGCGAGCTTTTCGTGGAAAATAAAATTATGCTAAAAAAAATTGCAAACCATAAAAAGCATAAAAAAATTTCCAAATAATAATTTTGGAGAAAACTGATTATTGATTTTATTTTTGGGATTTAGCGTGAAGGCATATTCTTGTTGTGGTAATCAATTAATAGTGGATGCTGGACCGGACAGAACAATATGTTTAGGCAATTCTACTGTATTAGGAGGGGATCCGGTTGTTCAAGCTTGCTGTTCTCAAGCTAATAATTTTACATATGTTTGGAGTCCTGCGACGGGGCTTGATAACCCTTACATTCCGCATCCAACTGCAACTCCAACTGAAACAACCACCTATACTTTAACAGTTACGACTCAGTGTTGTCATTGCAGCTGTTGCACAAAAACAGGCTCTGATTCTGTAACAGTATATGTAGATAAAGTTGAAGCTGATGCTGGTCCGGATAAACAGGTTTGTAATGGTTCGGTTCAAATTGGCGGGGAGCCTACAGCAGTAAGTGGGATACCTCCCTTTAGCTATCTTTGGAATCCTGAAAGTGGATTAGACGATCCTACGGCTGCAAACCCATTCGCATTGCCAGTTGCTACTACTGCATATACAGTTCTTGTTTCTGATTCAATAGGATGCTCTGACACCGATGAAATGATAGTTGAAACTAACTGCCAAGGATGCGCTCCGCGGACCATCGGGTATTGGAAGCATGAATGCAACACCCACCAGCATGAAGACCCTACTCAATATTATTCATTAGTTTCTGCTCTATCTACTATCTTTGATGAATTTACTGCCTCAGAAGATTTGTGTTATTACATTAATAGAGATCCGGACCCCCAAGATGAAAATAAGCGATTAGAAAGAGCTTTACAACAATTGTCAGCTTTATGGTTGAATGTTGCTTCTGGCAAAATTTATTTCAGCACTCCTATATCTTTACCTCCTGAATTAACAACTGCTACTACCATTCAAGGTGCAATTGAAGAAATAGAAGATATTATTTGGGCTGCTCCCACTCCTTCCGACCCTGAATTAGACAGAGCAAAAGATATCGCAGATTGGTTGAATAATTCTTGCGGATATGTTGAACCTTGCCAAGAAGAATGCAATCTACCTTTATTCTTAAAGAAATCCTCCAATGGAGAATTAGTCTTATATTGGTCTAATTTATTAGCTCCATCTTATACTGTTATGAGGACATCAAATCCCAATATGGCTGGTAATATTGTTTGCCAAACTTCATATACTTATTGCATCGACGCTCATCCTGATTCTAACATTATTTTCTACATACTTAATTATTAAAAGATTAACGGCTGACAACTAAAATAGGCATTATTGCTAAATAAGGTGTCCGAGAAAAGGAAGTAAGTATTTTCTTGATAGAAGAGTAATATTTATCTTCATAAGAAGATAGGGTTGCAGTTATGTCATCTAATTCTAATAATGCCTGAATGAAGGATTTTCTTTTAGGATAGATAATTAAGTTTACTTTCTCGGCAGCAGGAATTTTAGCTTTTTTCTTAGCTAATTCTATAGCATCATTTAGTCCGCCTATCATATCTATTAACTTTATATTTAAAGCTTGCTTGCCTGTCCAAACTCTGCCCCTTCCTACTTTGTCAATTTCTTCCGGCGTTAATTTCCTACCTTCAGCTGCTTTATTTATGAAGACCTTATAAAATTCATTTAAATTTTCTTCTATAATCTTCTTTTGTTCTTCTGTAAAATGTGTTTGCATAGAGAATAAATCAGCATTATCAGCCTTTTTAATTAATTCTATATGAATTCCTAACTTTTCAAATAAGCCATTTATAAAAAATTTTCCACTAATTACACCTATAGAGCCTGTGAGAGTAGTATTATGAGCGACTATGCTATTGGCTGCCATAGAAATATAATACCCGCCGGAACCTGCAACATCTGACATAGAAACGATAAAAGGCTTTTTATTTTTTGCTATTTTTACTTCCTTCCATATAGCATCAGAAGCTATTCCGTCCCCACCGGGGCTATCTACCCTCATCACTATAGCTTTTATGGAATCATCATTAGAAGCTTCATTTATCCACTCTGTTAATGAATCGGAGCCAATAGCTTCACCATCTTCTCCTCCTCCACTAACTATGGTTCCTACCGCATATATTAATGCTATCTTCCTTCCTCTTCCTATTAAATTATCTTTTATGTCTTTATAATACCTTTTCGCAAAGACAATTTTTTCTCTGTTTTCATTTCTTTCACCTTTCAATAATTTATCTTTAAGGTCATTCCAATACATTGTTCCATTTATCAAGTTTAGCTTTTCAGCTCTTTTAGAATCAAAAAAGCCATAATTAATTAATTTGATTAATTCTTCTTTAGGTATATTTCTATTTTTTTGCACTTGCTCCAGTAGAGTATTTTGAAGTCCATCCAATAACCAGGAGACCATTTCTTTATGAGCATCAGAGATGCTATCTCGTGTGAATATATCGGATGCTGATTTGTATTCTCCAATATGCTCTAATTCAGCTTGTATTCCTAATTTTTCTAATAGCCCTTTCAAAAAGGGTATCTCGGCTCTTAAGCCATTTAATAATAAGACCCCTGTCGGTGCCGAATAGATTTCGTTTGTTTCCGAAGCTATGTAATATTCCAAATTTTCAGCTACTTCATAATAGCTTACGATAGGCTTAGTAGTTGTCTTCTTAAAATCTTTAATTGCAGAAACGATTTCTTCTGCTTTAGCCCAGCCTATTTCGGGCGCATGCAAATTTATAATTACTGCCTTTATTCTATCATCAATGGCAGAATATCTTATAGAATCAGTTATCTCCTTCAATGTCATAACATTTCTTTTAAAAAATTGAGCAAATGGATCAGACGGACGGATTTCAGGAATTTCTCCCGCTAAATCAAAAACTAATATAGAACCTCTTTCTATTTTCTTGCTACCAAAACTGATAAAGAAATTAAATCCAATAGCTCCAGCAATAATTAAAATGAAAAAGGCTAATCCTAAAAGAAAAAACATTTTTAATGCTTTATTCATATATCCTCCTTTTTTATTTTTTTGATTAACCTGCCAGTAAATTATAAATTTCTGAAAATGAATTTACAATATAAGTTGCCTTCTTTAATTTTTCGTAAGGTTGAGTTGTTGTAATAGCAATACATTTCATTTTTGCAGCTAAAGCAGCTTCTATTCCCGCTAATGAATCTTCTATAACAATGCATTCTTCAGGTTTCACCATTAATTTTTTTGCTGCTTTTAAATAGCATTCCGGATTTGGCTTCCCTTCTTTTACATCTTCTGCTGAAATTATAGCATTAAAACAATTTTCTAATTTAATTTCATTCATTATAAACTCAATGTTTATCTTCGGTGTAGAAGATACTAAAGCTAATAAATATTTATCTTCTTTTAATCTTCCTATAAATTCTTTTACTCCACTTATACTGCTTATTTTTCCTTTTGCCAATTCTCTAAATATGCGCTCCTTCTCATCAGAATATTTTTTTACTAATTTATCCGAAATAGGTTTCTTGAATAATTCTTCTAAGATATCTTTATTTTTCTTTCCAAATCCTTTCTTAAAATCCTCTTCTGTTAAGAAGATATTAAACTTCTGACAAAATTTTTTCCACGCTTCAAAGTGAAATTCTGATGAATCAATAATTACTCCATCCAAATCAAAAAGAACAGCTTTAATCATTTATTGCAAGAAAAATGGATACATTATAATTCCTGATTTTAATTTAGGGAAAAAATCAGTCGATTTTTCAGGCATTAGTTCTCCTTTCTCTACCACCTCTTTAATCTGGTTAAGCTTTGTAGGATTTAATATGAAAATTCCTTGATATTCTCCTTTAATTACTTTATTTATTCCTTCAGCAAGATTCCTTATATAGCTTAGATTATTTTCAGCAGTAAATTTACCATCTGCAAAAAGATTAAGGTTTTCTAATATCAGGGAATGCAGTATAGCTACATCCAATTTTTTCCATTCTTTTGAATAACCTGATGGCATTGCTGATTCCCAATCTGTTTCTTCTCTCAATCTAAGAATTAAAAATTTATTGAAGGAAGAAGCATAGAATGAAAAAATATGCTTTTCAGTTTCTTTAGCAAGGATTTCTTGAATATTTTTTATTTCTTCAGGCTTAGGAAATGAAGATGCTTTAATCTCGCTAATATTAAAAAATCTGCTTACTATTTTCTTAAAATCATTTTCATTAAAATTTTGCAATCCAGTAATAAGCCGATAAGTAGGGAGAATCACTAAACCGGGGTCTTCCAATCTAAATAAGGTCATCATTATATAATTGTGAGGAGCTTCCGGATTATCATCCCCTTTCTCTTTTCTGTAATTTAAAGAAGTTTCATAACGATGATGTCCATCTGCAATTATTAAAACCTTTTCCTTCATTAAATTGCAAATCTTGTCAATCATTTCATTATCTTTTAATATATAAAGAGAATGATGAATATTATCTTCATCAAATATCTCAAAAAGGCATTCCGATTTATTTAATGCTACATCTATTGCTTCTTTAATTTTTTCTTCCTCATCATTATAAAGGAGAAATATTTGTTCTGTATTAGTTTCGGTAGCTCTTAATAAATTTAATCGGTCCTCTTTCGGTTTAGGAAAAGTCCTCTCATGAGGCAGCACAACACCGGAAGAGAATTCTTCTAATTTAACTATTCCTATTAATCCTATGCGAGTTCTCTTCTCTCTATTAAATTCAAATTGCTGTTTGTAAAAATATAAAGATTCTTTCTCTTCCAAAATTAATATATTTTCCTTTAACCACTCCTCTATGTAAAATCTTGCTCTTTTATATTTATTCAATTCAGGATGCCCTTCTTCTATATCTTTTCCCAAAATTATTCTTACAACATTGTAGGGGCTGCGTCCATAGTAATCTTCTTGCATCTTCGGAGTTATCCTATCATAAGGCTCAGTAATTATTTCTTTTATATTTATTTTATTCTGATTATATCTTATTGCCCGAAAAGGCTTTAAAATCGCCATAATTTTTCTCCTCTGTTTTCATATTAATCATGATATAATGTTAATTAAAGAGTTGATGAATACCAAATCTGCACAATATTTAATTAAGCATTAAAAAATTCTTTTAATAATTTTACTACTTCTAATCCAGCTCTTTCTTGACCTTCATGTGCAGAAGCTCCAATATGAGGAGTAGCAATAACATTCGGATGGTCTATCAAAGAGAAATCAACAGGAGGTTCTTTCTCAAACACATCAATAGCAGCTCCAGCAACTTTTCCTGAATTCAATGCATTTAATAAAGCCGCTTCATTTACAATGCCCCCACGCGAAACATTTACTATCCTAACTCCATCTTTCATCATATTAAATTCTTTTTCAGTAATTAAATTTCTTGTAGCATCCGTTAATGGTAAGTGAAGAGAAATATAATCTGATTCTTTAAGCAAAGTTTCAAAAGAGACTTGTTGAACAGGCAGTTCAGTTTCTTTTTTAGTCCTGCTATAAGCTAACACATTCATTCCAAATGCAATTTCTCTTTTAGCAGTTTCTTGTCCTATTCTGCCGAAGCCAATGATACCGGCAGTTTTACCAAATAATTCTGAACCTTCTAATACTTTTTTTTCCCATCGGTGCTGCTTCATAGAAGCATCAGCATAAGTTAATTTTCTTGCTAAACAAAGCATTAAGCCGATGGTTAATTCTGCTACCGAAATAGAAGTTGCAGCAGGAGTATTCATTACTCTGACACCTTTTTCTTTTGCAGCTTCTTGATCAATATTATCAAGACCAATACCTGCTCTTATAGCAATTTTTAAATTCCCCCCCTTTTCAATCACCCTCCTTGATACCTTCGTTGCTGACCTAACAACTATTGCATCATATAAAGATATTATTTCGCATAATTGCTCTTCATTCAATCCTGTCTTCACATCCACTTGGAATTTGGGATTCTCTTTCATTAAATCTATCGCCTTTTGACTTAATTTGTCAGCAATCAATATTTTGATCATTTCCAAGCCTCCTGGAAAATTTTTTCAGCAGCAGCAGGCGCTGCTCCCCATTGAAATTTATATCCAAGGTCAGCTAATGTCATTTCTAAAGCTGACAAAGCTACAAGAATATCAAAAGCACCCATATAGCCTAAATGCGCTATTCTGAAAATTTTACCTTTATAAGGTTCTTGCCCTCCGGCTATATAAGCTAAATATTTACCTTGCATAGCTTTAACTAATTTTACTCCATCTATTGATGGTGGAACCTTCACAGCAGTGCAAATATCGCCGGGAACCTTTGAAAGCAATTCCAAATTTAATGCTCTGATTCCTTCTCTGGTAGCCTCTGCTAAAATATGATGATGATTTATTATTTGTTCTAAACCGATTGATTTAATTATATCAAGTGATTTCTTCTGCTGGATAATTAAAGAAACAGCCGGTGTAAAAGGAGTAGTTTGCTTCTCTAAATTCTTTTTATATTTAGTTAGATCAAAATAAAATTTAGGTAATTTTGAATTTTTAGTTTTGCTCCAAGCTTTTTCACTTAAAGCTATATAAGCTAAGCCGGGTGGTATCATAAGAGCTTTCTGCGAACCTGTTACTAGTACATCTATTTTCCATTCATCCATTGGACAAGGAGTGGCTCCTAAACCGGATATAGCATCTACAATTAAAATAGCATCAGTTTTAGATACTACTTCTCCATACCCTTTAATATCATAGACAGAACCGGATGAAGTTTCTGATAATGTGGCTAAAACAGCCTTTGCGTCCGGATTCTCCTTCAGTTTCTCTTTTAATTGTTCTTTAGTAAAATCTTCTCCCCATTCTACTGTAATTTCAACAGCATTTAAGCCGTATGCTTTGGCAATTTGTCCCCATCTTTCACCAAATTTTCCCGCATTAATAGAAATAACCTTGTCTGCTGGTGATAAAGTATTTACTATCGCTGCTTCCATAGCTCCTGTTCCGGAAGAAGCTAATATATAGACATCTTGCTTTGTTTGAAATACATATTTTAAATCTTCAGATACTTCTAAAAATATTTTGGAAAATTCAGGTGTCCTATGATGAATTACTGGCTGCGCAGCTGTTGACAAAGTCTCTTCAGGAACAGGTGTCGGTCCGGGTGATAATAAATAACTTTTTTTAATCATATTACCCTCCTAATTTTAATAGCTTTAAATTCTATCAATCTATTACATATTTGTCAATTTAGAGTTTATAGAGTTTATAGAGTTGAGAGTTTATAGAGTTCCACAACAATGATTAGGAATTAGGAATTGGGAATTGGGAATTAGGGATAGGGAATTGGGGATTAGAGATTAAATAAAATATTTAAGCTAAGAAGGTAAGAAATGGTGGAACTCTACAAACTCTATAAACTCTACAAACTCTATAAACTCTCACATCTCTTCGCTTAATTTTGAAACAAGGATTTTGAAATTCTCGCTTGTGTAGTACTTTCTATTATCTGGCTCAAGAATAGAACCGAGCTTAACTAAATAATCACTTTTTTTTAATAGCGAAATTGCCTTTAAAAGGCTTCTGATCTCCTCCGAGGATGCTTTAATTTTTACACCTTTCTTGAGGAGGAATTCAATGTCAAAAACATCTCTTATTTCCTTTCTCTGCAAAAATGCTTCAATCTTTGACCTCATAACCTCATTAAGAGAAAGGGTTCTGACAAAAACTTGAATACTTGAATATCTACTATAAGCAATAGATAAATCTGTTTTAAATTTACCGCTCTTTTTTCTAATTTCTATCTTTAAACCCCTGGGATATTCCTTTGACTTTACTTCAAAAATCATCGTATAGAATTTATTTTCTGCATCCTTTAATCCATAATACCGAGAAAGATATTCTTTTAATTTTTCGAAATAATTTTTTACATCAATTTTCTTATAAAGCCAGAAGTCCAAGTCAATAGAATATCTGTCTAATCCATGGCAAAGCCTTAGCATTGAACCGCCCGTAAAAATAAGCACATCAAGAAACTTCCCGCTCTTTAGTTTGTCCAATACTTCAATCTCAAACTGTTCTTGTTTTCTTAAATCTTCCATATTGTATTTACTACCTTTTTTGTTCTATCCGGATACTTTTCAAGAATCTTCTTCAATAATTTCATATCAAGTTTTTTTTCATCAATGGAATCTATATCAAATGCATATTTTCCGAAGGAATAGAGATAAATAGCATCTAAGAATGCTTTTTCCTTTGTTGCAATAAAGAAATAATCCTTTTTAAGGAAATCAAAATAAAAATCTTTCCTCAATTTATAATAGTTGAATATTATACCTTCAATTTCATATCTTGCTGTTCTTTTAATACATATTGATTCAAAAATACCTCTCTGTACCTGCGTCGTAACTTCATAAAAAGATAGCGCTGTCATAAGGGAAATATATGAAGGCACTTTGAGGAAATTGGAAATTCTGTAAAAGTCGCTAAGGGAATTTTGCTGCCACCTCTCTTTCAGAACATATAAATCCTTTTTTAGCCTGATAAACAAACCCTTTTCAGTGTATCTTGTGCAAAGAACTTTTGCAGAAGATGGCTTTATATTAAGAAATAGTGAGACATCTTCAGTAGTAAAAAAATCAGATTCTAATAATCCCCTTAACTGAAAATATTTCATAAGTATATATTATTAATATTTTTGTTAATTATGTCAACTTGATAATAAAAAGTAAAAAGTAAGAGGTAAGAAGTAAGAGGTAAT
>CAYREJ010000092.1:0-9042 GCA_964423235.1 uncultured Acidobacteriota bacterium
AGATTTTCTTTTTCTGTGTAAATCTGTGTTAATCTGTGTTAATCGCATGAAAAAATCTTGTGATAATCTTATGGTTTAATATTTTTCCTTGCTTTTGGAGAAAGCCGACCAGCTACATTTGATAAACTACTTACTGATAATCAATTTTTGATATAATATTAAAAATTTTATGAAATTAGCATTTGTTGTTCAAAGATATGGAATAGAAATAAATGGAGGAGCAGAGCAGCATTGTCGGTATATTGCTGAAAGATTAGCAAAAAGACACAAAGTAGAGGTGCTTTCTACTTGCGCATTAGATTATATTACTTGGGCTAATTATTATCCTAAAGGTATAAGCATAATTAATAATATCCCAGTGCATCGCTTTCCAGTTAAAAAGAAAAGGGACCCGATTAAATTTGGAAAAATTCAAGAAAGGACATTTTACAAGCCTCATACCAAAGAAGATGAAATCTTATGGATAGAAGAAGAAGGCCCTAACTCTCCTTCTTTGATAGAATATATCATAAAGAATAAAGACAATTATGATTATTTCATTTACTTTTCTTATAGATATTATCATAGCTATTATGGAATAAAGGCTATTCCAGACAAAAGTATATTAGTTCCTACTGCCGAGAATGATGGAGCGATTGAATTATCAATATTCAAAGAATTATTTAATTTACCAAAAGCAATTATTTATAACTCTTATGAAGAAAAAAGGTTGATACAAGCTTATACAGGGAACTACGGAATTTTAGGAGATATTGTTGGTGTTGGTTCAATAATTCCGGAATTTATTAGCAAGCGATTATTTCTTGAGAAATACAACATAAAATTCCCTTATGTGATCTATATAGGAAGAATAGATGAAAATAAAGGGTGCAAGCAATTGTTTGATTATTATTTAAAATATATTTCAGCAATGAGAGGGGCTCCGCATCTTGTTCTTATAGGGAATTCAGTAATTGAGATACCACAAAACAATTATATTCACCATTTTGGTTTTTTGCCGGAAGGAGAGAAATTTAGTGCTTTATTATCAGCAGAATTGCTGATTATGCCATCCTTTTTAGAAAGTCTTTCTATGGTATTATTAGAAGCTTGGGCTTTAGGAAAAGCTGTTTTAGTCAATGGAAAATGCGATGTTCTGAAGGGGCAATGTATAAGAAGTAATGCTGGATTGTATTACGAAAATTATGCGGAATTTAAAGAAGCTCTCAATCTTTTAATTAATAATTCGGGGCTTAGAAATGAGCTTGGCAGAAGAGGAAAAGAATTTTATGAAAAAAATTATTCTTGGGATATTATTGAAAACAAATATGAAAGAATCCTTTCTACTTCACTATATTTTTGAAGAAGCCTGAATAGATACGGAAAAGATAAATGTCCATAAGGCATTTTCTATTAATTCCAAAACAAACTAATTCTTTCTTTAAAAGTAATTTATATTTATTTTTATATTTATTCATTTCAAAAGGGTAAGGAAAATCTTTTTGACTTTGGATAGCAATATAACTATAAGTGCTTTCTTTATAGGAAGTTCTGAGAGCATAAATATCTTTTCCCAAAAGTAAAATAGCGGCTGGGACGCCATATACCACTGAGCCATCTTTTATTACAGAGGAAGCTGAATTTACATAATCTAACATAGTGTATTCCTTATACACAAATTGTGCTGTGAGTCCAATTATTGTTGAAGCAGCTAATCCAATAACAAAAACCCATCTGATTATATTTAAATTGCATAAAAATTTAGCAATTAAAGGAATAAAAATCAAAGAAATTATAAAGGCAGTTGTATAAGAGCAATACCTGATCATTTTGGTATTATAATATTCAGCAGGAATCAATAAAGAAATTATCCAATTCAATGCATTGCCAAAGGGAAAAGTAATAAAAAATGTTTGTAAATAAATATAAAGCGTCATTGGATGTTGTTGCCGATAAAATAAATAGAGGGAAGTCATAACTACAATAAAGCTAATAGCGATTGCTAATAATTTATTAGAAATTAAATAATTAAAAGAGAAATAATTCAATAAATACCAAGAAAAAATAATATAAATTGTTATTAAAATTGATAAGATTTTATAAAATAACTTTTTGGATAAATACTCCTTTAATTTCTCAATTGCATTTAGCCATTCATCTTTATTCATTTTAAATAAAAAATGATGGCAAATAATTAAGCAAAAAGGTAAAATAAAAACATTTCTGATTATTTCATGTCCGAGCCTAAAAAATAAATTAATACCTATAATAATTGCAACAGAGAAAGAGGATATTTTTATTAAGGTATTTTTTTCTAAAACAAGAACAGGAACAACAGCAATAGCATAGCTATAAAGAAAAGGATCAAGAGAAAAGATAGTTGAAGTCCATAGAAAGAAACTTTCTTTAAAGAAATTATAGATGCCAAAATTATTTTCAAATAATACTATAGGTGTCAAAGCTTTAAATAAAGTAAGATATTTATTGACAAAAAAAGCATATAGAATGGCTATGGGGAGAAGACCCAAAAGAAAATGTAATAATGATTTTATTATATACTTAACATTATATTCCTCTTTTAATTGAAAAGCTGCAACATACAATGCAAAAATAAAAGTGAAAATGAAAGAATTGAACTTTACGAAAAATAAGCAGATTCCGAAAAGGAAACCCGAATAGCAAAATTTCTTCTTCTGAATTAGCAGAAGGCAGGAACACAAAAATACAAGCATCAGAATCTCTGGTCTGACAATCCTTGAGATTGAAAGGAAAGTATTAGTAGAACAGAGAAGCAGGATAGATAATAAAGCAGATTTTTTATCAAGATGGTACCGCAAAAATATATAAAAAAGAATAGATAAAAGGATTGAAAGGAAATATGTTAATAATCTAAAGGAAAACAAACTAATTCCCAAGATTTTGCCAATCAAATAATTAGTATAAATATAAAAGAAACTCGTAAGAAATCTTTCATTAAAATTTTCTCCTTGAGAGGGATTAATTGTCCAAGAATTATGTTTAATCTTATTTATAGCATTATAGTAATAATAAGATTCATCTATAATCCATCCGAGACCATATAAAAAATTTATATCAGCATCAATATAGAGGAATCTGCTAAAAGAAAACAATAGAATTAATAATCCTATAAGGCAAATTTTCTTTCTATTGTTTTCCAAAGTAGAAAATATTTATAGATGTTTATAAAGGAGAGCTCTTTTTAATTCTTCAAGAGCTTTAGTGATTTGAATTTCTCTTGGGCAAGCTTCCACGCAATTGAAAATAGTTCTACATCTCCATATACCGTTTCTTTCGTTTATAATTTGAAGTCTTTCTTCAGCTCCTCTATCTCTGCTATCGAAAATAAAACGATGTGCTTGGACTAATGCAGCCGGTCCTAAATAATTTGTATTCCACCAATAAGAAGGACAAGAAGTAGTACAACAAGCACATAAAATGCATTTTGTAGTATCATCAAATATTTCTCTTTCTTCTGGACTCTGTAATCTTTCAGCAGGCGGTAAAGGTTCATCATTTATTAAATAAGGTTTTATGCTTCTATATTTTTCAAAGAATGGCTCCATATCTACTATAAGGTCTTTTATAATCTTCATTCCTCTTATAGGCTTTATAGTTATTCGGGAACCAAGATTTTTAATAAGAACTTTGCAAGCTAATCTATTAACTCCATTTATCTCCATAGCATCCGAACCACATATACCGTGAGCACAAGACCTCCTGTAAGTTAGAGTGCTGTCGTGATACCATCTTATAATATTTAATCCATCCAAAACCCGATCAGTTGGCTCCACTTCCACACTATATTCTTTAAAATAAGGTTTTTTATCTTTTTCCGGATCAAATCTTTGTATTTTAAATTGTACTTGCATTCTTTTCCTCCTTAATATTTTCTTTCTTTTGGTAAGAATTTCGTTATAACTACCGGCTTATATCGGAATTCAATCTTATTATCTTTTTTAAATGCAAGAGTGTGTTTCAACCAATTATTATCATCTCTATGAGGAAAATCTTCTCTATAGTGAGCTCCTCTGCTTTCAGTTCTATTAAAAGCACTTTCTACAAGAACTTCTGCTAAATCAAGCATAAAACCTAATTCTATTGCTTCATATAATTCCATATTAAAACTTTTCGTTCTATCAGAAATAGATATTTGTTGGTACCTTTCTTTCAATTCCGCAATTTTATTCTTTGCATTCGTTAAAGTTTCCTTATTTCTGAATACAGATGCATTTTCCATCATTTCTTCTTGCATCTCTTGTCTTATTTCAGCAACTGATTCTTTTCCCTCAGATGAATATAATTTTTTAATCATTTCTTCAACATTAGCTTGGGGATTTAACGGCAATGGATAAAAATCATTTTGCTTTATAAAATTAAAGGCATTTTTTCCGGCTCTTCTACCGAAGACGATAATATCTATAAGAGAATTAGTTCCCAATCTATTAGCACCGTGAACGGATACGCAGGCGCACTCGCCAGCTGCATAAAGACCCGGAACAGGAGTATTTTTCTCATCCATAATAACCCTGCCATCATTATCAGTTGGTATCCCTCCCATTGCATAATGAGCCGTTGGTTGAACTGGAACAGGAGTTGTCTCTGGCTCTATACCTAAATAAGTTCTAACAAAATCACATATATCCGGTAATTTTTCATCTAAGACTTTTTTGCCAAGATGCGTCATATCTAAGTGAACATAATCTTTTCCATCTATTCCTCTGCCATTTTTTATTTCCGTATATATAGCTCTGGATGTAAGATCTCTTGGAGCTAAATCCAAGAGCGTAGGAGCATACCTCTCCATAAATCTTTCACCATCTTTATTTCTTAGAATAGCACCTTCTCCACGCGCAGCTTCTGATAACAATATCCCCATTTTGTAAATTCCGGTAGGATGAAATTGAAAGAATTCCATATCCTCCAGCGGTAAACCATGCCGATAAATTATTGCTACAGGATCCCCTGTCAGCGTGTGAGCATTACTTGTTATTTTAAATAATTTACCAAATCCCCCCGATGCTATTATTACTGCTTTAGAATGAAATATATGCAATTCCCCTGTTGCAATATCCAGTGCTACTACTCCACAACATACATTTTCATTCATTAAAATATCCAAAACTTGATATTCATTATAAAATTTTACATTATTTTTGATACACTGCTGATAAAGAGTTTGAAGTATCATATGACCGGTTCTATCGGCAGCATAACAAGCTCTTCTAACTGGACCTTGACCAAAATGATGAGTATGCCCGCCAAAACGACGCTGGTCAATTTTTCCATCAGCCGTTCTATTGAAAGGTAATCCCATCCATTCTAATTCAATCACACATTCTATAGCTTCCCTTGCTAAAATCTCACAGGCATCTTGATCCGCTAAATAATCACTCCCTTTCACTGTATCAAACATATGCCACTCCCAAGAATCTTCTTCGCAATTTCCTAAAGCTGCTCCTACTCCACCCTGTGCCGTCCCTGTATGAGAACGCGTCGGATATACTTTGCTTAACACTGCTACATTCGCTTTCCCAGCTACTTCTATCGCCGCTCTTAATCCCGCACCTCCTGCTCCTACTATTATTACATCATATTTATGTATCATAATTTATTTCCCTCCATCTTGGATGCTATTTGTTTGCACCCCTTTTTTAAGTTTTAAATGAAAAAATAAAAATAGAACCGACAGTTAAAAATATAAATGCTATCGTATAAAGCAATGAAATTAAAAATAATCGCCATCCAGAGCTCTCAATATAATCATCTATTAACCACTTGATCCCATTCAATCCATGTAATAAAGCTAAAAACAATAAAATAAAATCATAGATTCTCCACCCTACTCCAGCATATCTTTCCTTAACAAAAGCAGCTGCTCCTTCTGCCTTCCATTGCGCCATCTCATTTACATTATGCGCTATATGCATAATATATAAATGCCCTAAAGCCATTATTATCAATATAATTCCACTAATTCTCATAAAAAACCATGAGTATAATTCAAATCCACCAGCAGGTTTTGCCCTGCCGCTTATTGACATTGATATTCTCTCTTTCATTCCTTTCCTCCATTTTATATTAAAAATTTAATAATTTTCAGATGGTTGACCCTCATCTTACCCATTGCTTCTTCTATATGCTGGAAATCATATAAAATGCTGCAGGAATAATTATTAAGATAAATATAATTAGCTCAATGTAAAAAAGCTGCTTCTGAAAATCAGCACCCTTGCTCCAAAAATTAACAATAATTATCCTTATTCCGTTGAGTGCATGAAAAAGAACCATAGCTACAAGTATTATTTCACCAATCCTAAATAAAGGTAATGTATATAATGCCATTACTTCATTGTAGAGCTCTTCATCCCAACCTAAAATTACTGTATCTATTATATGAATCAATAAAAATAATGCTATGCATACCCCTGTAACCCTATGCAATATCCAAGACCACATCCCAATTCCACCTTTATACATATTTACCTCCTTATAATTGATAAATTTAGTTTTAAAACTATACTCCTTTTTAAAATAAAAGTCAAAGAAATTAATTATCTCTGTGTTCTCAGCAGCCTGTCTAAAAACTAATTTTTTACGGGATATTATGTAATATAAAGTATATTATTCTCCATATATTCATATATCTTTGATAACATAACTGCTAAAATAAAGTTTTTAGACTGCCTGCAGAGCTCACAGAGAATTAGGAATTAGCGAATAAAGGTTAGCTTCACTTTTATGATAAAAGCGTTAGGCATGGTGGAACTCTCAACTCTATAAACTCTATAAACTCTATAAACTCTATAAACTCTATAAAGCATTTTTCTTTTTGCAATATAGTTTTTATGATAAAATTATCCAATTAAAAAATATGAAATTTAAATTAATAAAAAAATTGTTCTCATACTTATTAATAATAATTCTTTATGCGGATTTATTTTTCGCAAAAAGCATTTTAAATTCAAAGCACAATTTATCAGTAAGCAGTCCGGGAATTGTAAAAGCATATAAAGAAGAGGAAGTATGCATATTTTGTCATACGCCTCATAGTGGAAATACTGAAAAGCCTTTATGGAACAGGCATAATTCAAAGGCGGAAGCTTACATTTTTGCACCGAGTCAATATTTGGCTTCAAGAACTCCGGAAATGCCAGACGGAGTTTCTAAATTATGCCTTTCTTGCCACGACGGAACGGTAGCTATCGGAAACCTAATTAATATTAGAGGAAAAAGCCAAACAATTCCAACTACTTATGATTTTTTGCAAGAAAGCACTGGTTTAATTGGAACTGATCTTTCTGGCAGCCACATTATTTCTATTCCCTTTGATGAAAATTTAATTTTTCAATGGAAAAATATTTTCAGGAGAGACTGCCTTAGACTACCAATAAGAAAAGAAATACCTCTGCCACCAACAAATTATATTGGGGAGAAAAAACCAGGTATTCAATGCACTACTTGTCATGATCCACACGATGATGAGAGAGGAAAGTTTTTAAGATTAGGTGCCCCAGATAATTATTCTGAATTATGCGAAGCTTGTCATATCCCCATTAGCGAAGGAGGCTGTTATTAATAAATAACATGGCTAAAATTAAATTAATTCTAATAATGATTTTTATTATGAGCGCAAAGGTTTCTCATTGTCAGGGGATTCCATCTCATTCTGCCCCACTAAATGGATTGATGAAATGCAATATTTGTCATCAGGGGCACGGGGTCAGCTCAAGCCCAATGCTTAATCAGAAGTTTTTAGATCTTTGTTACCAATGCCATGGCTTAAGAAGCAAAAATTTAAAAATTCAAAGCTTAAGAGCTCCAAGCAATTTTAGCCAATGGATAAAAACTGGAACAATGGAAAGTGCTTCTGAAGTTGAAACAGCCTTTGCAAAAAGGTATAAGCACCCAATAGAAACCGAAAGATTTCATCAATTTAACGAATTTTTAATTGAACCAAAGAACATAATACGCCATGCTTCATGCTTAGATTGTCATAATCCTCATACTTCAACAAAAGAAAATCCTTTAGCGGGTGTGATTGGAATAGATTTGGATGGGCAAATAGTAATGAATAGTCCTAAAGCTTCTTTTATTTGTTATAAATGCCATTCTGAATATAGCAATAAGCCACTTAATCAAAAAGATATTTTAGAATTATTACAGCCTTCTAATGCTTCTTTTCATCCGATTGAAGCTGAAGGTAAAAATAAATATGTCCCAAGCCTTATTTCTAATTATGATATCTCATCAATAATTAGTTGCGAAGATTGCCATAATAACGATGATCCAAATTCAAAAGGCGTGCACGGCTCAATTTATCCTTTTATATTGGAAAAAAATTACAATATACTTAACGGAAGTATAGAAAATGAAAAAGCTTATGAGATATGTTATAAATGCCATAATAGAATAAGTATTTTAAATGATGAAAGCTTTCCCTACCATCGCAAGCATATTGTAGAAAGCAAAATATCTTGTTATAGTTGTCATAATTCACACGGTAGCATAGAAAATCCATATTTAATTAATTTCCCTGAAAATATTGTGGCTCCTCCATTAATTAAGGATATATCTAAATCTCAATTAATTTCCCCTCCAACATTAATGATACCTTTGGATAAAAAAATCATAGAAAAAGAAAATGATTCTGGCAGGGATTTAATAATATTAAAGCCTACATTTATTCCACTGGGGATTAAGCATGGAGAATGCTTTTTGTATTGTCATGGTAAAAATCATAATCCCGCAGTTTATTAGAATCCATTTCTGTGTCCTTCTGCGTGCTTCTATGGCTAATTTCAGCCACAGAATAACACAGAATCCCACAGAAAATATTTTCCCTTTTGCTATATTCTGTGTCCTTCTGTGTGATTATGTGGCTAATAATCCTTCTATGTTTTAATGTGGCTTATTTATTTTAGCCACAGAATTTCACAGAATCTCACAGAAGTTTTTTTACTTTTTTTCTTTAAGCTCAAATCTATTATAAACATTTTGAATCCTAATTTATAATTCTGTGTCCTTCTGTGTGCTTCTGTGGCT
>CAYREJ010000093.1:0-8780 GCA_964423235.1 uncultured Acidobacteriota bacterium
AAATCTTGTGATAATCTTGTGGTTTAATATTTTTCCTTGCTTTTGGAGAAAACTTATCAGTTAAGAATTTAAAAATTGATTTTATAAAAACTATTGTTTATAATTATAAAGAAATTGAAAAAAGGAAAAGCTATATGTATTTAATGATTTTATTTTTATTAATTTTTGCATTACCAAGCCAGGTGCAAGGGGATAATTTTTTAAAAACTTTGCAGGAAGAATTAAATAGGGAATATAATGTTTTAAAGAATAATGACCCGCCTGTATATTATTTATCTTATCGTGCTGAAGAATCAAAAGAAATATTACTTGAATCAAGATTAGGGAGAAAGAGTGCAGATAATTATTTTTATAATCGTAAAGTAGCTGTTCAGGTAAGAATAGGTTCTCCGCAAATGGATAATACACATGAAATCAAAGGATACAGGAATGATTCTTATATCTATATGCAGCCGGAATTCCTTCCAATAGTAAATGATGAAGAAGTTATTAAGAAAGAACTTTGGAGAATAACTCATAAAGAATTTACTAAGGCATTGGCAAGGTATGAGATAGTGAAAGCAAATGAAAGCGTTATGGCAAAATCAGAAGACCAATCTCCGGATTACACTTTAGATAAACCGGTAAAAGATTTAAAACCTATTTTCTTTATTTCATTGAATAAAAATAAATGGGAAGAGATAATAAATAAAATTAGTGTAATATTTCGTGGATATCCTGATATTTTTGATTCATATGTATCTTTTCAAGCTTCTAATGTTATTAAATATTATGTAGATTCTTTAGGGACTCTTTTAAGGTATCCAAATAATTATATTCGCTTATATGTTTATGTATTTACACGGAGCGAGGACGGGATGCCTTTGTTTTTGCATCTTGCATATAGTGGTTTTCAAGAAGAAGATATTCCTGGGGAAGCTACTCTCTTGGCTGATGCAAAGGAATTAGCTGAAAAACTTATGAAGATAAGGAAAGCTCCTCCAGCTGAGCCTTATGTTGGTCCTGCTATTTTTTTACCGAAAGCTACGGGAGTATTTTTTCATGAAGTTATGGGTCATCGATTGGAAGGTCATAGACAAAAGAGCGAAAAAGAAGGACAAACTTTTACTAAGAAGATAAATCAAAAAATTTTGCCTTCATTTATAAGTATTGTAGATGATCCTACTCAACAATATTTTCAAAATAAGCCTCTTTTAGGTTATTATGGTTATGATGATGAAGGTGTAAAAGCTCGTCAAGCTAAATTAGTAGAGGATGGAATTCTTAAAGGGTTTCTTATGAGCCGTTCGCCAATAAAAAATTTTTTATCTTCTAATGGACATGGTAGGGGAGAAATTGGAATGCTTCCGGTAGCAAGACAAGCTAATCTTATCATTAATGCTAAGGAAACCGTTCCTTTTTCGAAATTAAAAGAGATGCTAATAGAAGAATGCAAAAAGCAGAAGAAAGATTATGGGTTAATATTTGCGGATGTTTCCGGGGGCTTTACTTTGACAAGAAGGACTTATGTTCAAGCTTTTGAAGTTTTACCATTAGAAGTTTACAAGGTATATACCGATGGTCGTCCGGATGAACTTGTGCGCGGTGTAGATATTGTAGGAACTCCTTTGGCAGCTTTAGAAAAAATTCAGGCAGCTTCCAATAATTATGATGTCTTCAATGGATTTTGTGGTGCCGAATCCGGTTATGTCGCAGTTAGTGCAGTAGCACCAGCTATCTTAGTAAAGGAAATTGAAGTAGAAAAGAAAGAAAAAGATATGAAAAAACCTCCTATTCTTCCTTCCCCTTTTTTGGGAGATAAAGAATGAAAAAATATTTTTTACTTTTCTTTTTAATCCTTATTAACTATTTATCTTTTGCAGGAGACAAAGAAATTTTCAATGCAATGGAAACTGAAATCCAAAGAGCTATGAAAAATTTAAAAATTGAAGGAATGGAATCTCCTTATTTTATTTCTTTACGCTTGAATGATATAAATTACAGATCGTATTATTTTGCATTTGGTTCTTTAGTAGAAGAGCTAAATCTTCCAAGTAGAGATGTTGAGGCGTTGGTGCGAGTTAATAATCCAAATCTTGATAATAGCAATTTTAGTGAAGGTTGGAATGGAGAATCTTGGAATATAATAAAATATAATCTGCCTTTTGAAGATGATATAACAGCACTAAGACAAATATTTTGGATTGCTATTGATGAGGCTTATAAGAATAGCTTAAGCACTTTATCTAAAAAGAAAGGATATTTGCAGAAGCATCCTCAAGAAGAATATCCGCAAGATTTTCTGCCAATTCAGGAAAAAACAGAAATAATTATTGATCAAGAAAAAATTCTCAATACTGATGTTCTTAAAAATTATGCAGAAAAAATTTCTGTTTTTTTAAAAAATTATTCATTTTTGACGCAGGGAAATGTTGCTGCTACAATGAATCAATCTATTAAATATTATTATGATAGTGAAGGAAATCGTCATAAAAGAGCTGATCAGTATTTTATAATAAAAGTAGATTTGGAGGCATATACAAAAGATTGGTATCTCATTACGCAAAATCTATCTTGGGCATCACGAAAAATTGAAAATCTTCCCTCATTAGATAGAATTTTAAGCGATGTTAAGAATACTTTAAATTATATGCAGAGGATTTTGGAAGAGAAACCTTTAGAAGATTATACCGGACCAGTTGTTTTTATGGATGAAGCTTCTGGAAAATTCTTCTTTGATTTGCTTGGTAAAGGAATTTCAAAAGCAAGAGAGCCTCTTTCAGAAGAAGAAGATTTTTTTGCTTTCCTTAAAGGGAATAAAGGCTTTTTAGCAAGGAGAATAAATCAAAAAATTTTACCTTCTAACTTTGAAGTTTGGGATAAACCAAATGAAAAAGAATTTGAAGGTAATGATTTATTAGGATTTATGCCTGTTGATGATGAAGGAGTCAAAGCTAAAGATATTCAGATTGTAAAGGATGGAAAACTTATAAGTCTTCCTATGAGGAGAACAGCGATTAAGAAATTTTCAGAAGTTAATGGACATGCAAGAAGTATTTTTGGTGAATTGCCAGAAGCTTTTATTACTAATCTTTTTATTAATGATAAAGAAGGATTATCCGAAGAAGAATTCTTTAACAAAATAAAAGAAATAGCTTCTGAAGAGGGCATAGAAGAAATTTTAATAATTAATCGGCTAAAAAAGAGTGAAATAAATTATCCGGGGGATATGTTAGATATGTTGAGTTCGATGGAGGAAGATAGCTTGTTAAGTAATCCGGAGATGATGTTTCTATATAATATTAAAACTGGAGAAAAAAAACCAGTATGGGGTCTTGAATTTTCTAAAGTTAATGAAAATTGTTTGAAAAATATAATAGCGAGTTCTGAAAATAAAAATATTTACCAAAGTTATTCATCTTCATATTTTGGAGACCCTCCTGTAAGTATAGTTTCCCCTGATATTATTGTAGAACAGTTGAATTTAATTAAAACTAAAAAGCAAATGTTAAAGCCTTCTTTATTAGCGCCTCCTGATTTTAAAAAATAGTATAAACTGAAATTTTTGCGAATTTTTTCCATCAATAAGCATCATAAGTTTGCCTAATTGGTTGGCTAACTAACAATTGCCTTTTGAAAAATTTAGAAAATTTTTTTTGCTGAGGCGCTAAAAGCTATTGCATTTATTTTTTTGATTATGATAAAATGAAGAGAAATTTTTTTAGGAGGCTTTATGAGATATATTTATTTTATATTGATAGTTTTGGCAGGAATAGCATTTGCCATAGGATGTTTAGAAAAAGTTTATGCAGTGAAGACTGGAGTGGTAGGAGATTGGAATTTCCCCCCGTTAGCACTGTGGCGCTTTTCGATAGCTGCTTTGGCATTTGCAATAGTATTTGTCCTCATTGATATTAGAGATCATTTAGTTTCTAAAAAGAAAGAAGAATAGTTTCTTTAGTTCATAGATAATAAGAAAATTAAATATAAAGAATAGAATAAAAGGAGGTAGTGATGCGCAAAAATAAATATTATACTATTATTATAATTCCTGATGCTCAAGCTAATTACAAGAAAATATGTATTTCTAAAAGAAAATTAAACTTAATTATAAGTTTTGTTATTTCTTTCTTTGTTTTATTTATAGCTTCTATCGGGACAAGCATAATCACATTTAAGAAAAATGCTTCATTAGAAAATTTGATTCCTGATAATAAAAAGCTACGCCAGGAAAATAGCATTTATAAAAAAGCAATTATAGATTTAGATAAGAGATTAGAGGATTTTACTCTTTTAGCAAAAAAGCTAAAGCTTATGGCTGGTATAACGCAGCCGGCTGATGTTTCGATGGAAGTTGCTGGCTTAGGCGGAGTAAGCGAATCAGAAGCAAATTTGTTAAGCAAGAATTCTTTAAAGGATATAAATAAGCTCTATAAATCTTCAGATAATTTAAATAATACTTTCAAATTTTTAGAGCAATCTTTCCAAAAGCAATTTCTTCTTTTAGCATCTACGCCTTCTATATCTCCTGTTAAGGGATTTATATCAAGTGGTTTTGGTTTCCGAAGAAATCCTTTTACTTCTATATCTGATTTTCATATGGGAATAGATATAACGGCTCCGCTTGGCAAACCTGTTTTATCAGCAGCAAATGGAATGGTTTCATTTGCTGGTTTCAAAAGTGGTTATGGGAATTTAATAACAATAGATCATGGTTATGGTATTCAAACTAATTACGCTCATCTTAGCAAGATTTTAGTGAAAGCTGGCCAGAAAGTAAAAAGATGGGACATTATCGGCTTAGTAGGTGATACAGGTCAATCTACTGCTCCTCACTTACATTATGAAATAGTTAAAAATAATAATCCTGTTAATCCCCTTGATTATATGCTTGATTTTGAATATCTCCAATAAATATCACTAAAAAGCAGGATAGCAAATGTGTGATTCATTTACTCATTCTTCTTTACTATAAAAGGATAAATATCTTTTATCTCTAAACCTATTAAGGGCTTCTCTAAATTTATAGTAAATTCTTCTTCTTTTAATATTATAAGTTTCTTTTCTTCTATTGAATTATCGTTATATTTGAATAATAAAGATAAAGGAAATATAAAATCAGGTATTGTC
Source organism: uncultured Acidobacteriota bacterium (assembly GCA_964423235.1). Taxonomy (GTDB): domain Bacteria; phylum Acidobacteriota; class HRBIN11; order MFGW01; family MFGW01; genus CAYREJ01. Next base: position 5,110 of record CAYREJ010000093.1, read on the forward strand.
TTTACTCTCAATATAATTTGTTTATCTTTACTGTATTTTTTTATTTCCAATTGTGGAACTTCAGCAGAAAAAAACCAATCCTTGAAAAATTCTTTTAAATCAATTTTGGCAACTTTAGATAGAGCTTCAAAGAAATCATAAGTAGTTACATAATTGTATTGATTAGATTGATAAAAATTTCTTAGAACATTTAAAAAAGCTTCTTCCCCTAAAATATCTTCCAGCATTTTAAGAACTATTGCTGTTTTATTATAGACTATTGCACCATAAGCTTCATTTTTTTTATCTAACATTGCTAATCTTCTTCCTAATATGATGGGACCAAAAGAGGATTTAGATATTGCAGTAGCTGAAAATCTTTGCAATAAATTTTCGTAAATAATTTTTCCTAAGTCATGCTCTATAAATTTTGCAGCTAAAAATTGAGCAAATCCTTCACTGAGCCATTGGTCTTGGTAAGTTAGCCAAGCTAAAGCTTGCCCACACCATAAATGAGCTATCTCATGAGCTAAATAGAAATCTTGGTATTTAGGAAAATCTAAAGGATGCTCACCACTAAATCTTTTCTCAAAAATTAAAGGATGTTTATTTACTAATATTACAAATCCTGCTTGAGAATACCCCCCTTTATAATTATCCCAATGGAAATAAAAATCCAATGACTGATACGGCAACTTTCCTATTATTTCTTCATAGTAATTTATAATTTTTTCTATCTTTTCCAATAGCCCATTTATAGGAGTATTTTTTTCAAAAAAAATCCTTATATTTCTATTTTGCTCAACACTTATATCTTTATTTTCTGTTATCATTAGGCTTAAATGTTTTGTCGGAATATAAGAAGTAAAATTAAATTTGATTGAATTACCTACGACTTCTTTTGAAACAAATTTGCCTGTTGCAAATGCAATGTAATCTTTAGGAAGTCTTATCGTGATTTTTGCCTTCGAGAATTCAGGTAAAATTGATTGAGGATACCAATATAAATTTCCTTCATAAAAATTAATAGGCTTAATATAAATAGAATCTCCATTAGAACTTCTTTCACTTACTATGAAATCTTGAAAAGGTTCCATAGGTTTTATAATTCCTTCATAATCAATCCTGATTTTAATGCTTTCATTTTCTCCTAAAGCTTTTCTTAAGTATAGATTGATAAGTTGGTTCTCTTTGTTTTGAAAGAATAAAAGAGAATTATTATTCTCATCGCAAATATTTTTTATTGAATAGTTTTCATTGAGATGCAATTCTATGTAATTAAGATTCGTGGAATTACTTTTTATTGTTAAGATTGCATATCCTTGAAAGTAATTTTTTAATGGATCATAAGTAATTTCAATATTATAAAAAGGGACTACAAAAGGATGATCAATATTGAATTTTAATACTCTTGCATTTTCTTGCATAGGATTATATAGAGCATAGATTGCACGAGGATGTTCTCTGTATAAATGAATTGTATAAGGTAAATTTGGAAAGTAATTATAAGATAGATTACCAAATCTCTTTGTTGCTATTTTCAATTTCATTGTATCCATTTCTAATCCAAAGTCCCATATTGCCTCTGATGAAACTTTTTGGAGCCATTTTATTGATGTCTGCTTTTCTTTTTGCTCGTTCCATATCTTCTTTATCTTAGAATATAAATTGCTTGGAACCTTTACTTTTTCCCTTTCTTTACTTTTTATTAATTCGTATATATTTTGAGGTCTGACCATTCCTATTAAATAATCAATTTTATCTTTCATAATCTCATTTCCTACAAGCTTTTTCATTTGAACTTTCTCAAAGCTTACTGATGGTGCAAAAATAAATTCCCCTCTCCCTATTATTATGAAGAAACTGCTCCGCTGATCCGTTCCATCTTTAAATAAGTAAGCTTCTTCAAAATTTATAATGCTATCCGGAATTTTAAATTCTACTCTCTTTAACCTTTCAGCGTTTGTTAAATCAATCTTGTATCGCCTTATATTTGAAACTACATTCCGAACATAGATATTTTCTATGTAATGTTTATTATCAATCTGTTTTATCGTTAGCTCCCAAAATTCTATTACACAATCTGAACTGCTTAAAAAAATTACATTGATTGGTAAATAATTGTTATCTTCTTCTAATGCGCCCCCGTATATATAAGCTTCTTTATAAGGAAAATCTTCTAAATAGCTTTTGAGAAATTTATTTAGCTTCTCTTTTGCTTCTTCTTTTTCAATATAAAATAAGCTTATAAATGCATCCTTATCCCTATTTTGCAATGCTTCCTGTAAACGATTTAATATTACATTTATTTCTTTTAAATGAGCATTATTTGGAATTATTAATAGGAAAGTTAAAATTAATAAGTAATACCTAATTTTAATTAGTGATTTTGCAAAATTAAAAAAGCTCATTTTTAAGTAAGCATTTTATTAGAATATATGAATCTAGCTTAAGAATCTTTGCTTCTACTATTAATGTTTTTCTTAAGCTATTCTTTCAGCTTTTTATGATTGAATTTACTTCTTCATCAGTAAAAACTCTATTAGTTCTTTTTGCTGCTTCAAAAATTTTGTTAACCAATGCTTCAGTAGGTTCGTAGCCGTGGTCTTTCAACCAATATATTACATTGGATTTCCCGCTCATTGGACCAATCTCTATTTTTTGTTTTGCGCCAAATAAATGAGCCGGAACTCCTGAATAAACCAAATTGGCTAACCATTCATCATTCTTATTAAAAGCTTTTATAACAGCAGCAGCATGGACTCCGGTAGCTGTTCTAAAAGCGTCTTCTCCTATTACTGGATAATTCTTTGGTATAGGAACTCCTACTGCTTTGCTAACGGTTTCACAATATTCTTTTAGTTTAGTTAAATCTCTATTTATTATTCCTAATAATCTTAAATTAACTAAGATTAAATCCATAGCAGCATTTCCTACTCTTTCTCCTATTCCTAAAGCAGTCCCGTGAATTTCGTCAGCTCCTGCAAATACTGCTGTAAGAGAATTAATAACATCAAGCCCGCGATCCCGATGCCCATGCCAATCTATTCTTATCTTTTCTCCTGTCTCCGCAACAACCTCCTTAATATAATTGATTAAATTTTTTACTCCATCCGGTGTCGCATGCCCAACCGTATCACATACACAAATTGCTCTGGCACCACATTCTATTGCAGTGGTATAAAGTTTTTTTAAAACATCCGGATGCGCTCGCGTAGTATCCTCCGTAACATACATAACAGGTAGCCCATGCTTTACTGCATAAGAAACTGCTTCTTCTGTATTCCGTAGCATCAAGTCTAATGTCCAATCCTCAGCATATTGCCTTATTGGACTGGAACCTATAAATAAAGATGCCTCTATTGGCATCCCAACTTTCTGAGATATTTCTATTATCGGATTAATGTCTACTATTACTGTCCTTGCCGCACAATTAGCTCTTATTTTCATTTTATTATCCACTATCTCTTTTGCCAATGCTAAAGAATCTAAAATTGCCCATTCGCCAGCCCCCGGCAAACCTATATCTACATTGTCTATTCCTAATTCCTCCATCAAATGCAGTATCTTTATCTTCTCTGCAATCGTCGGATTTTTAACTGATGGTGATTGTAAGCCATCTCGCAATGTTTCATCATCTAACATCACTTTTCTCTTTATTATTTTCCCTCCGTCTGCTAAAGTATTCCAAT
>CAYREJ010000094.1:0-8773 GCA_964423235.1 uncultured Acidobacteriota bacterium
TCATGATGAAAATGCATTCCTGGCAACATATCTTTCAATTGAGGAATTTGGCTCATTATTTTAGCTCCCTTCTCAGGATGAGTTTTCATAATTTGGAATTCTTCATCAGTGAGAGCTTCCGGTTTTCTAAGAATTCTATCATCAATACCAATTTTGCCAACATCATGTAAAAGAGCTCCAATTTGAATCTTATCTAATTCTTTTTCCGGTAAGTTTAAATATTCTCCTATTACAACTGAATAAATCATTACTCTTTCTGAATGTCCTTTAGTATAAGGGTCTTTAGCATCAATAGCTGCTACAAGCATTTTTATGCTGTTTAAAAATAATTCTCTATTTTCTTCGGCAGCCTTCTTCAATGATATAATATAATTACTAATCTCATCTGTCATTTGATTAAATGTAGTAGCTAATTGCTGAATTTCATAAGTAGATTTTACTTCAATTTTTTTATGAAAATTCCTTTCTTTAGCAATTGAAATAGCAAACTCTGCCAAAGACCTTATTGGGGATGAAGTAATTCGGGCGAAAACTATTCCTAAAATTATAGCTATTGTTGCAGAAAATATAGTCCATTTCATAGCTTCTTTTACCATTTGATCTATTATCGCTAAAGCATAATCTTTCTCTACCTGAACAAAGACGCCCCAATTATATTCCGGAACAGCTTTATATGTTCCAATCATAGCTATCTTCTTGTTATCTTTTTCTATTTCATAAGTTGCTACATTGCTTATCTTCGCACCTTTTGTTAAAAAATCATTCACTATTTTATTATTTGCTAATAAAGGATGCTCTAAAAGAAGATTTTTGTTAGAATCTAAAAAAAGATAGCCTTTATCATCTGTTACAAATGCCTTTCTTCCTATCTTACTTTTAGAATTTGATTCCACTAAATTAAGCATTGGCTGCAAACTTAAAGTTCCCAAAAGAGAACCTATTGGCTCATTTTTTAAATTTTTTAAAGGAATACCTATAACTATCACCGGAATTATCTTTTCTTTTATTATATAAGGATCGCTTATATATTGTTGCCCCCTTATAGATACATTGAAAGCATTTTCCATAAGTTTAGTCAACCCTTCATCTTTAATTATTTCTCCGGCACTTATCCCCTTTGCTTCACTATTTACTATCATGATACTCAAAAATTGAGAATTTTGAAGCATTTCATTAAAAATCTGCCCCTCTTTTATATTCTCTATAAAAGAATTTAATTTATCTTTTCCATTTATTCCCGATATCTTTATTGATGAGGCAAAATTATTTAATCTATCCTTATTATTTATTATATATTGATAAATATTCGAAGAAATATTGTCTACTATTGATAATTGCAACTGCAATTCGCTAGTTTGCAAATAATCCTTATTTGTTCCAATTAATTTATACACTGCCATTAGTAAAGGACCTATCCCCACAAAAATTAATATTATTAATAATAATTGCAGTATAGTAAATCTTGTATGCCTTGCCATATTAATCTGAAATAGAACCAACTACTTCATAAACTTTTATTTTGTTTTCTAATCCTTTAAGCTCAAATTCGCCTAAATCTTCTGTTAAAAACTTATCTTTTATTAATTTACAAGTTTCTTCAGAAATAACAATTTGACTCGGTTTAGCGACAAAAGATTCTAACCGAGAAGCTATGTTTACGGTATTTCCTAAAACCGTATATTCTATCCTTTTAGGAGAACCAATATCCCCCGCTACTACTTTTCCTGAATTGATTCCTATTCTTATTTGGATAGGTTCCTTTGATTGCCTATTTTTATTGAAAATTTTTAATTGCTCAATCATTTCTAAAGCGGTTTTTACGCATCTATGAGCATGGTCTTTTTGAGGATAAGGAGCCCCAAACACTGCCATTATTGCATCTCCTATAAATTTATCTAAAGTTCCTTCATTCCTAAATATTATCTCACTCATTTCAGCAAAAAAATCATTTAGCAAAACTGCAATATATTGAGGCTCATATTTTTCCGAAAGGGTAGAAAAACCTACAATGTCAGCAAACATCACTGATACTTCTCTTTCACTGATAGAGAATAAATTCTTTCCTACTTCTGTATTTAAAATTTGATTTACTACTGATGGAGAATGGTATCTTTCTAAACGATTCCTTATCTCTCTTTCTTTTTGTATGTTTTCATTTAATCGTGCTTGTTCTATGGCAATAGCTGCATAATTTGCAAGAGCAGTTAATAATTCCAAATCCTCCGGTGAAAGTTTCTTCTCTTTTGACGGAGTATCTACAAATATTACTCCTATTACTTTTTCTTTCTTGCATAAAGGAACGCACATTGCCGAATGTATATTATGAATAATTATACTTTCTCCTCCATGAAAACGAGGGTCCTGTTGAGCATCCAAAGTTAATATGGATACCCTTTCTTTCGCTACTTTTTCAACTATTGTTTTGCTTATCGTTATTGCCTGCTGAGATGCAGGCGTTTTATATTTTACTATTTTAGGAACTAAATTATTAGTTGTTTCATCATATAACATCAAAAATCCTCTATCTACTGGAAGATATTCAAAAACATTATTCATCACCAATTCTAAAACTTCATCCAAAGGTTGAACAGTTATTAAACTCTGCGCTACCCTCGTTAAAACGCTTAATATTTCATTATACTTTTTTATCTCTTCTACTTTATATTCTTCTGGTAAAGCTTTTTTATGAATTTCATTTGTGTCCAAAGCAGGCAATTTCTTTATTACTTCATCCATAGATTTTATTAATGTTCCTTTGATTAAAGAATCTTCTTTTTCTGAAACTATTACTCTTTCATCTATTGCTTTTTTGAATTGAAGTTTGAATGTCCCTAATAAAATTTCATCACCATCTTTCAATTGAGCCTTAGAGGTTAATCTTTGATTTACTCTTGTTCCATTTCTGCTATTTAAATCATATATAGTAAAGCTACTGCCATCAAATAGGATCTCTGAATGATGTCTTGAAATACTAAAATCATTTAATATTAAATCATTATCTAAAGCTCTCCCTATCCGGATTCTCTCTTTATTAATTAAATATTGCTTTATTTCCTCTTCTTCTTTGTAAACTAAATTATAGCTTCCTAACATAATTTTGATTATAAATTAAATTTTATGCCTGCTCCAATAGCCAATGAATTTAATGTTATTCTGTTTGTTTGCGCTTTTGATAACCCACTAATTTCATCCGTAATAGAATAAATAAAATCAGATTTTCCAACAATATAGTATGCATCAATAACTAAAGAATATTTCTCAGTAAAAATTATTTCTAATCCGCCTCCTATATTTAATCCTACTGCTGTTTTGCTCTCAGTTGAAATAGAAAAACCTAAGTTTTTATAAGCATTTATGGTGTCTTCTGATAATTTATAATTTACTAAAATTAAGGATAAACCTCCAGAAAAAAAGGGTGTAAATTTCTCTCTTGATATAGAATATTGAAAATCAAAATTTAACGGTACCATACTAGTGCTGCCTGGTGGTATCACTATCCCTTTATTATCTGGCGTAAAGTAAAATAAACCCACTGATAAAGAAAATTTATTATTTATATTATAAAAATAATTTGCTCTGAAACCAATTGAACTTTCAAATTCTTTCGTTGAAGCCGTGCTTGTCCAGAAATCAAAACCCACTAAAACATTATGCTTACTGTCTACATCTTTTGCTATTAAACAAGTAGATAAGCCAACATTAAAAAACAAAAAAAGGAAAATTAAAATTTTAACTTTTATCTTCATAATTTTTTCTCCATTATTTTTAAGTTAAATTATTATCTATTTTTAATTTAATATTGTCAAATTCAAATGAATTTATTATTCATCCTTTTTTGAAATAATTTTTCATTTGCTTGGTAGGCTTTTCATAACAAAAGGAAGCAAACAAAACGCTGGCAAAGAAGCCAAGAAAGTTAAAGCAAAAAATTTACTATATCCAAAGTGTTGAGCTGCATAGCCGCTCAAAGCGCCTGCTAATCTTGCTCCTATTATAAAAAAAGAGCTTAAAAAAGCATACTGTGTGGCGCTATATCTTTTTTTACAGTACCGCATTAGGAAAGCTAAGAAGGCAGCTGTTCCTAAACCACTTGTAAAGCTCTCAAAAAATGAAGCCGAATAAACATAGAACCTTTCAGCATTATAATATGCTGCTGCTGCATAAAAAAGATTTGATATTGCTTGAAAAGCTCCCAGTATCCATAAAGCTTTTATAATTTCCCACAAAGATGTTAAATAGCCTCCTACAAGAGAACCTAATATAGTTAAGCCAACTCCAATAACACCAGAGATGAAGCCTATTTCTTCACGAGAAAAATGATTATCTACCCAAAAAGGATAAATCATAGGTTGCATTAAATTATCCCCGAATTTAAAAAACATTATGAATAAAATTACTATTAATGAATTCTTTCGTAAGAATAGTTCTTTTAAAGGAAGATACCAGCTTAATATAAGATTTATTATTTTTTTATTTTTTGGAGGAATAAATTCTTTTGCTATGTGGAAATTTTTATTAAAATAGACTAAAGTAGCTAAAGTTAATATAAATCCGGTTAGCAGATAGAATGAGCCTTTCCAATTTAATTTTCCACTTAATGCAACTAACCCCCCTCCTGAAATAATGACTGCTACACGATAGAAAGCTACTCTGACACCATTAGCTATTCCTTGTTCCTTTGGCTCTAATATATCAATAGAATAAGCATCTATTGCTATATCTTGAGTAGCCCCAGCAAATGCAAAAATTATTAAATTTATCCATATAGGAAACGATAAAGAATTAGGCTCTTTTAAAATTAAATAAATAATATTAAAAGCTAAAATTAACTGTGAAGCCACTATCCACTGCCATCTTTGTCCAAATCGGTCTATTAAAGGAGCCCATAGAGCTTTGAAACTCCAAGGTAATCCTATTAAACTAATTAATCCTATATCTTTGAGTTCTATACCATAAGATCGAAAATAAACTAAAAGTGTTGTGAAGATAAAACCATAAGGGATTCCTTCTGATAAATATAATGCAGCTATAATAGATAACTTTTTAAAAGTGCTTACATTAAAATCATTTGCATTCATTAATTTTTGCCATTGACAGATTGCAGCCCAAAAAGATGCAGTATTGCTGCATATTCGCTTATTGATTCAATCTTCTTCTTAAAAGATAAATAAAATAAGGTCCTCCTATGAGAGCCGTGATAACTCCAACAGGCAATTCGCGAGGAGATATTATAACTCTTGCCAGAGTATCTGCTATGATTAATATAATGCTACCTAATAAGAAAGATGTTAGCATAATAATGCGCGTATCGCTTCCCCATATTAATCTGCAAATGTGTGGAATAATTAATCCTATAAATCCTATCATCCCTGTAAATGATACTGATACTGCTGTAATTACTCCGGAAATTATAAATATTTTATTTCTTATTTTTTTTATTTCTATTCCTAAAACTTCGGCGCTTTCTTCCCCTAAGAGCAAAGTATTTATTGAATTGCTTTCTTTGTAAAGAAGAATAACTCCCGGAATTATTATAATAAGGAGAATAAAAATTTCATTGTATGATAAAGATGGGATATGACCCATCATCCAATTTATGGCTGAATAAAGTTCAGTCGAAGAGAAAAGGGAATATAAAAGCATTATGAAGGCAGATGATATAGCATTTAATATAATTCCAAACATCAACAAGCTAATTGTGTAATATGAAGTTATTTTTTGAATAAACATATAGAGCAGAAATAGAATAATTCCAGACCCTATTAGAGCTGCTAAAGTTTGAAAAGAAATTAGATAGATTGGGCTATCGTAATCAATTAATGAAGCGATGGTAGCTCCTAAAGTAGCACCACCGGATATTCCTAAAGTGTATGGTTCAGCAAGGGGATTCTTCAATAATATTTGCAAGGAAAGCCCTGATACTGAAAGAGCACCTCCAACCATCAATGCAAGCAACACTCTCGGAAATCTTATTCCTATCAGTATAGATTTAAATTCAACATTGTTAGAAAATACTCCTTTCCAAAAGGAGATAAAATTTGAAGAAAACGCTCCTATTCCTGTTGCTATTATCACAATTGCCAATAATATTAGAAATAATTTAAGAAAAAGCAAAATTAATTTTTTAGGGGTTAATCTTTCAAAATCCATTTTTATGTTTTTAGCTGCTGCAATAAAATTTTTCTTATTTCCATAAAAACTTCTTGGTATTCTTTTGTTCTATAATCTGGATAGGTCCAAGGTAAAACTACTGCTTCTTTTTTGCTGAAAAGTAATTCCAGTTCAGCATATATTCCATTATTTAAATAAATTCTGTGGGAATAATTCTTTGCGCTTGCTAATACTAAGCGTGAAGGATTCAATAAGCCAGGATCAATATTTATTATCCTTCTTTCGAGAGAAAATTTTATAAATAATTCTTTTTCTATTTCATTAGTTTTAATTTTTATTAAAGAAAGTTTAGAAGGGTCTACTAATTCTTTAAAAGAAATAAAGCACCTTAGTAAATTCAGACCCATTTGCTTATCATAATAATTGGTAAAATTGAAAATGATATGGGATTTAATATGGTAATCAATGCTACCGAAAATAGTTTCAAGCTTTTCTATTGCGAGGTTGTGTGCTTCTTCTATATTAAATAATAAACCACAAATTAACTTATCTTTATTAGGGATTTTGGGTTCAGCCATAAGTTCAATATACCATAAAGTATCAAAGTAGGCAAAGTTGCAAATGTTCAAATGATTTATTGATTCGATAACTTGACTTTTTCCGAAAATAAAAGAAAATATATTTTTAATTTATGAAAAATTTTATAGAAAAATTACTTCTGCTCTTTACTTTAATTTTAATTATTGTGGCTTTATATATGGTCTTCATTTACTCATCTATTGAAGCTAAAATGGGGGTAGTCCAAAAAATATTTTATTTTCATTTAGGTTCTGCTTTTGCGGGTTTTGCGGGATTTTTTATTGTATTTATTAATTCTATTCTTTATTTAATTTATAGAGAAAACAAGTATGATATTATTTCAGTTAGTGCAGCAGAATTAGGGATTTTATTTATATCAATTGTGTTAATAACTGGGATTTTATGGGCTAAACCAATATGGAATGTATGGTGGACTTGGGATCCTCGTTTGACTTCTACTTTTATATTATGGCTTATATTCATTGCTTATTTAATATTGCGAGCTAATCTGAAAGAAACTAAGCAAATGCCTATTTATGCAGCTATTTTTGGAATAATCGGATTCTTAGATGTTCCAATAGTATTTATGTCAATTAGATGGTGGAGGACTATTCATCCGGTCATTATTAAAAAAACTCAAATAAATTTATCCCCCGATATGCTTCATACTCTAATCATGAGCATTTTAGCAGTCTTTTCTTTATTTTTCCTTTTGTTATATTATAGGATTAGGATTGAAAAAATAAAGCAGCAACGAGATTATTTAAAAAATATTTTATATTGAACAATAGGAGAATAAAATGATTTATCTATTATTAGCTTATACATTTTTTTGGCTTATTATATTTTTTTACATATTGCATTTAGGAAAAACGATTAATAAATTACAAAATGACATTGAAACATTAAAAGAGATTATTTCAAGGCAAAGAAGGGAAGAATGATTTTGATAGATTCTCATATTCATTTAGATGATGAGAGGTATGATAATGATAGGGAAGATGTTATTTTAAGAGCTAAAGAAGCTGGCGTTGAGTTAATTTTAACCATAGGGACTATAGAAAAAATTAAAGACGCTGATAAGACTTTAAAATTATTAGATCATGAAGGAATATATGCAGCTTTTGGCGTGCACCCGCATGATGCATTTTTATATAATGAAGCATTAGAGGAGTATTTAAAAAAAGTTTTGTCTATTCATAAAGTAGTGGCAGTAGGCGAAATTGGCTTAGATTATTATTATAAAAATTCAGACAGAGCTTCTCAAATTCAAGCGTTTAAAAAACAAATTCAGCTAGCCAAAAAATTAAATAAATTCATAATTATTCATAGTCGTGATGCGGCGGTGGATACTTTAAATGTATTAAGAGAAGAGTTCAAGGATGAAAAGAGTGAAAAAGTAAATGGGATAATGCATTGCTTTTCCGGTTCTTATGAAATGGCAGAAGAATGTATGTCTTTGGGTTTTTTAATATCTTTTTCAGGAATTATCACTTTTGAGAATGCCAAAAAGCCGATAGAAGTTTTAAAAAGGATACCGATGGATTTTATTTTATCAGAAACAGATGCACCTTATTTAGCGCCTGTTCCATATAGAGGAAAGAGAAATGAACCTGCTTATGTAGTTAAGGTAGTGGAAAAAATAAGTGAAGTTAAGAATTTAGGGATCAAGGAAGTTTGTGAGCGAATTCTTTCCAATTGGAAAAAAATAATTTAGTTTATAGAGTTTATAGAGTTGAGAGTTTATAGAGTTCCACAGAAACTGTCAGCAAGCTATTTTATTATCGTTATGAAATTAATGATTGAATTTTTGCTATCTGCAAACTAAGAGCGAATTAACTGAACCCTATAAGGTGGATACAGAGTTTGTAGAATTTATAGAATTCTATAGAAATCACCCTGAAGCTAAATTATTATCATTATGAGATGAATGAGTGAATTTTATTATATGCAAACCAAGGTTCTATTAGTGGAACTCTACAAACTCTATAAAGTTTATAGAGTTTATAGAGTTGAGAGTTTATAGAGTTCCACAGAAATTACCAATATTCTTATATAGTATTCTTTAGAGATATATGGCTAA
>CAYREJ010000095.1:0-8761 GCA_964423235.1 uncultured Acidobacteriota bacterium
CACAGAGAAAAAATTAACTCTGTGGCTGCTGTGCCTCTGTGGTGAAATATAAAAAGAAATGGAGTCTACATCATCCCAATTTACTTTTATTAGATCATTATAATGCTATTGATCTTCCGGCATAAAGCCAGTTCTCATAATATCAAAGAAAGATATATTTTATAGAAAAAACTTTGTGTGCTTTGTGATAACTTTGTGTCCTTTGTGGTTAAAAAATATAAGCAATAAATTGAATAAGGGACCCTCAAAGCAATAATTTTGTAGAAAACTGACCAGTTATAATTCGTATGCTTGACAAAAAAATTTAACCCTGCTAAAATTTATTAAAAAGAAAATTAACCCTGCTAAAATTTATGAAATATTATGTTCGCAGAGAAATAGAAAAAGAATTAAAGCTTTTCTTGAAAAGAAAAGAAATTTTAGCTATCGTTGGTGCCAGACAAGTAGGAAAAACAACTCTTTTAGAATATCTTTTTAGTGAAATAAAAAAAAGAAAAAAAATAAAATTTTTAACTTTTGAAAAAGAAAGTAATCTTTCGCTATTTGAAAATATAGAGGATTTTAAAGAATATTGTAAAGATTATGATGTCTTAATTATAGATGAATTTCATTATGCAAGAGATGGCGGTAAAAATTTAAAATATCTTTTCGATACAACAAAGATTAAATTTATTATTTCTGGTTCTTCCTCTTTAGAATTAACCTTTGAAACTGGAAAATATTTAGTCGGAAGAATGTTTAAATTTTCTCTTTATCCTTTTTCTTTCAGAGAATTTTTATTAGCAAAAGATAAGAAATTATTAAGTCTTTTAGTTTCTCGATTCCCAGATTTATTTTTTTCTAAAATTGAATTAAAAAAAAGTTTTGGAAGCGAAATTAATTCTCAGCTGCAGAAATATTTTGAAGAATATCTTATTTTCGGAGGATATCCAGCCGTGGTTTTAGCAAAAACACCGCAAGAAAAAATTAAAATTTTAGAAAGCATTTTGGAAAATTATCTGCTAAAAGATATTGGGGCTCTTTTAAATCTAAAGACGCAAAGGGAATTGCTAAAAATTTGCGAATTCTTATCTACTCAAATTGGTAATCTTTTGAATTACCAAGAGCTCTCTAATATTTCTAATCTTAAATATAAAGATATTTTAAATCATCTGAAAATTTTAGAAAATACTTTTGTTATTGAGCTATTACGACCTTTCTACAGGAATCCAAGAACCGAACTAGTTAAAACTCCAAAAGTTTATTTTATAGATACAGGTTTTAGAAATTATCTTTTATCTGATTTTAAAGAATTTGCAAAAAGAAATGATATAGGAGAATTAGTAGAAAATTTCGTTTTCTCAAACCTGAAAAGAAGACATATTTCAAAAATAAATTTTTGGCGGACCAAAAGTAAAGCAGAAGTTGATTTTGTAATCCAAGAACAAGGAGAATTTATTCCAATAGAAGTGAAATATTCAAGGAATCCTTCGATAGGTAAAAGCCTTTACAGCTTTATTGAAAAATTTTCCCCCAAAAGATGTTATATCTTAACTAAAGAATTTTTTGATATTCAAAAAATAGGAGAAACCGACATTTACTTTATCCCAGTTTATTACTTGTAGTATTTAACTTTTTTTCTAATTGCTAATTTTTTATTGATTCATTTTTAATCATTTTAATATTATTAGAAGATTTGTTGTCATAAAGCCGTACCCGACTCAGAACCCAGTAATAGGTTATTGGATTAAAATTGAAACCACAAGATTACCATGAAAATGTTTTTTGAAACCACAGGATTAACACGAGATTACACAAGATTTTTTTTTCTGTGTTAATCTGTGTTAATCCCGTGGTTAAAAATCAAAACCACAGGATTACACAAGATTAGCGCAGGATTAAAAATAGATAAAATTAACAGAAAAAAATCTTGTGATAATCTGTGTTAATCTTGTGGTTAATAAGTGTCAATTTTTTCTCTGTGCCCTCTGTGTCTCTGTGGTGAATTTACCAAATATTTTTTTCAATCGCTAACTCGCCAACTTGCTAATAAAATAATAAAGTAAGAATAAATCTTATTTTAGATAACCCAGCGATTTTAATTCTTCAATTAATTCTTTGCTTAGAGGAACTTTTTCGGGATGAATCTTCTTCTCGTTTATATATAATGCTTTTACAATATTAAAAATATTAGTAGCAGAGGATGATTTTCTAAAATAAATATTAGATTTTTCATTAGGATCAGCTTCAAGATCATAAAATTCAATCTTAAGCCTTTCAGGCGGTGCAAATGAAAAGAATCCTGCTGATTCATAAGAATATGGTTCGTTATAAATAATTTTTTCATTTTGCTTTATCGCGGCTATTTTTTTTGTATTATGAAGAGAGACAATATTTTCATCAACTTCGCTATATATGATAGGTATTGATTTAGCTTTGCCTAAGATCAAAGGGATTAAATTTTCTCCGTCTATTTTATAATTGGAATAATTAATTTTAGCAATAGATAATATGGTCGGAAAAATATCAATGAGGCTTACGAAGGTATTAATTACTTTGGATTTGTGTTCGGAATGAGGGAGTTTAATAATAAGTGGGATTCTAATGATTTCGTTATAGAGATCATGACCGTGTAGCCAAGCTTTATGCTCATAGAATTCTTCACCATGATCGCTCGTAATTATTATTAAACTTCTATCATAGAGCTTAAGCTTTTTTAATTCCTCAATAATCCTTTTGATTAAGATTTCATCAGTATATCTTATTTCTCCATCATAAAGGGAAATTATATTTTCTTTTATATAATTAGGTAAAGGTTTAAAGTATGATTCTTTTCCGCCCAAAATACCTTCAACATTCATATTAACTTTTTGCTTCTCATCAGTAGAGAATAATTTATTGTAAGGAGGAGGAGAGAAATAAGGATTGTGAATTTGGTAAGTATGAAGGAAGAGGAAAAATTTTTTATCTTTATTGTAATTCAAGAAATTGATAGCTTGGGATGCGAGTTTCCTTGCTGCGTCGAATGATAGAGCGTCGTTAGGATTTTCTTGATAGAAATCAAAGCCTCTTGAGAAACCGTAATGAGCGCTAAGGAAGCCACCACCGGTGAAGCCTGCGCAATAGAATTTATTAGTGCTTAATATTTGTGCCAGAGTAATGATAGAGGGTTTAAGGATGTTATCTTCTTTTTTTACATTGTGATGAATAGAATATAAGGAAGTCATAAGAGACATATGTGAGGGCAAAGTCCAAGAGGAAGGTGCGATTGCATTATAAAAAATTATACTATCTTTTGCTAAAGCATCAATATTAGGACTGGTCTTTCTATGATAGCCATAAATGCTTAAATGATCCGCTCTCAATGTGTCTAAAGAAATCAATATGATATTATTTTCACTTTGATTTGGTTCATAAATTATAGGCTGAAACCAAAAAGCTCCCTGGTCATTATCTCCCTCTGTAATGAGGTATAAAATTATTCTTTGATTTTTAATAAAAGATAAACTGATTTTCTCTTTGTAGAGGAAATTACTAATTTTAGGAGTGTAGGATTTTTCTAATAATAAATCATTAGTTGGATATCTTCTTATTTGGATAATAAATTTTAAATTCTTTACTTCCTCACCAGATGTGCCATAGCCAAATTCAAAAAGAGGAGTTTCCAGTAATCTTATATTAAATTTATAAATGCTTTCAGGAGGAGAGTAAAGAATTTTTAAATGAGTTTTATCTATTTTAAATTTTCTTTTTATCAAATAAGGATTATTTTTATTAGCTTCAGTTAATTCTTTTCCCGGTAGTAGGGATTTAAGCTGATCTTGGGTGAAAGCTTTCAATGGAGTTCTTATTATATTTTTTTGCGATAAATTTTCTATTAAAGAAATATAGAAATAATTCTGGTTATAGGAAGAATGAGCTGATATGAATATAATATTTTTCCAATGTGTAATAATTAGGAATGCTAAAGGTATTAGCAATACAATAAGGGCTTTCTTTTTATGAATTTTTTTATAGATATAAGGCATATCAAGATTCTTATAAAGTTAGAATACTTCTTCTTTGCCCTTCCTCACATGCATTTTTAAAAGACAATTTTTCTTAATTCTTTGGGGATGCTTTATATTCTGTATTGCTTTCTATCGTTTCTATCAACCGCTCTAAAGATACTTTTCCGGGCTGACAGGTAACTACCGCTTCTTTTTTTGGAAAATTAACATCCGCCGATATAACACCACTCTGCTTCTCTAATACATCTTTAACTTCTTTTGCACAATGCTCACAATGCATCCCCTCTATATTCAAAACTATTATCTCTCCCTTTAATGTTGCTTTGAACCCTTTTTTATTTACTGCTTCCGTTAACGATCTTAAATCAACTCCATTCTCAAATTTTACTAAAGCTTGCTTGTTCTCTAAAGATACTTTAACTTCCTTAACCCCTTTTATTGTTTCCAACGCTTCTTTTACTGTCGTAGCACATTTATCACAATCCATCCCTTCAACTCTTAACATGCATTGCTTTATTTTAGGACTCTTGGCACTTACCCCATAAGTAAAAAATGCCATTATCAACATTCCTATGACAATTGAACTCAATATCTTCATTGAGAGCCTCCTTAATTATTGTAATATTATATTATAAAATATTTTTATATCAAATCAAATCTAAGCCCTAATTCCTATTTAAGATTTAAAGATTTTCAATACCAATAACCTATAACCAATAACCTATGACCTATAACCTATTACCCTTATTAACTCTTTTGAAAATTTCATTATTTTGATATAATGAATAAAAATTTTTTTTTATTCCGAATGCTTAATTATGAGGAGAAATTAAATGATAAAAAAAGCATTAATAAGTGTATATAATAAAGAGAATTTAGATAAATTAGTTGAAGCCTTATTAAAGAATGGGGTGAAAATTTATTGTTCTACTGGAACAGCCAATTATCTTAAAAATTTAGGATATAAAGTAAACAAGATTGAAGAAATCACTGGTTTTTCCTCACTTTTAGGTGGATTAGTAAAGACTCTTCACCCAATGGTATTTGCTGGCATATTAGCCGATATAGCTAAAGAAAAGCATAGAAAAGATATTGAAGAATTTGCTATAGAGCCTTTTGATATTGTGGTAGTAAATTTATACCCTTTCAAAGAGCAGGTAATTGATAAAGAATTAATAGCAGATGAAGCGATAGAATGGATAGACATAGGTGGTTCCGCATTAATTAGAGCCTCCGCAAAGAATTTTAAAAATGTTGTTATATTGATAGACCCAAAGGATTATGATCTAATAATTGATTCTATAATGAAGGGAGAAGAGATTGATTATCAAACTCGGCTAAAATTAGCAGCTAAAGCTTTTCGGTTCTCTTCTTATTATGATGCTTTAATAAGTCAATATTTTTCTCAAGCAACGGAGGAGTTTCCTGAATATTTAGTCATTCCTTTGAAAAGGATTAAAGAGCTTAGATATGGAGAGAATTCTCATCAAAGAGCTTGTTTGTATAAAGAAATGTTGCATAAGGGAATTAATTTAATAGATGCGGAAGTATTGCAGGGGAAAGAGATGTCTTTCAATAATTATATGGATATTCAAGCCGCGTATGATATAGTAGCGGAGTTGCCATCAGTGGCGTGTGCTATAATTAAGCATATGAATCCTTGTGGAGTAGGAATAGGTAGTACGCCGTTGGATGCATATAGGAAAGCAAAAGAAACAGATGTGGAGGCAGCTTTTGGTGGTGTCGTAGCAATTAATTATAAAATAGATAAAGAAACTGCAATGGAAATTTCTAATCTTTTTACAGAGTGCCTTATTGCATTGGATTATACTGAAGAAGCCATTGAGATATTAAGTAAAAAAAAGAATTTAAGAATATTAAAGATTTCTAATTTTAATAGTAAGCATTTTGGATATGATTGGAGAAGGATAAGAGGGGGGTTTTTGATACAAGAATGGGATGAAAAGGATGAGGAGAAAAAAGAGGTAGTATCAAAGAGGTACCCAAGTCGAGATGAGCTTGAGGCATTAGATTTTGCTTGGAGGATAGTAAAGCATATTAAATCTAATGCGATAGTATTTACTTTAAAGGATCGGACTGTAGGTATTGGTGCAGGTCAAATGAGTAGAGTAGATTCAGTTAAGGTAGCAAAGATGAAAGCAAGAACCAGTCTTAAAGGGACAGTTTGTGCTTCAGATGCATTCTTTCCCTTTAAAGATAGCATAACAGAAATAGCAGAAGCTGGAGCAACTGCTATTATCCAGCCGGGTGGTTCTATTCGGGACAAAGAAGTTATTGAAGAAGCTGATAAGTATAATCTTGCGATGGTATTTACAGGTAGAAGACATTTTAAGCATTAATTAAGAATGAAATTAGGTCAAATATTCTTAATAAATTCGAGGATAGCAAAAAAAATTGTTGCATTGGCAAATATAAAGCCGAGTGATATTGTGATAGAGATAGGTCCTGGCAAAGGAATTCTTACTTATCATTTATTAAACAGAGCAAATAAAGTGATAGCAGTAGAAATAGATACTAAATTATGCAATCTTTTGAGGGAAAAATTTGCGGATGAAAGTAATTTTATATTAATGAATGAAGATATTCTGAAATTATCAATTAAGAATTTGAGGGGGGAACTAAATTTTAAGAATGATAATATAAAAATTGTTGGAAACATTCCATTTAGCATAACAAGTCCTTTAATAGATTGGCTAATTAAAGAGAAGGAAGAATTTGAAGCTGCATTATTAATGGTTCAGAGGGAATTTGCTGATCGTATATTAGCAAATCCGGGGAGCAAGAAATATGGGAAATTAAGTGTAATTATGGAATTATTTTTTAATCGGAAAGGATACTTTGAAATTAACAGGAGAGCATTTTATCCGAGACCTGCAGTAAATGCTTTTATAATAAGAGTAAGTGCCAGAGAAAAATATCAGATTCCTCTGGAGGAAGAGAATTATGATGAGTTCAAGAAGTTTATAAATGATTGTTTTGCTTACAAGAGGAAGACCTTAATGAAGAGTTTGCAATATGCAATAGGGGAGAAGAAGGGAGAAGTGATAAAGGAGAAGATAAGCAAGATACTGGAGGAAGAAGAGATTCCATTAAATGTGAGGGCAGAGCAAATTAGCATAGAAGAATTTTGGAGAATTTATCGGAGATTTAAGGAGATAAGACAGAAGAAATGACAGAGAAGAGGAGCATCATATATGTGAATCCATTTGCTTCGAAGATAGGTGTAAGCGGGGCGGATTTATGTTTATTGGACTATATAAAAGGATTAAAGGAGGAAGGCAAGTATGATATTTATGTAGTTCTTCCGGTTAAGAGTCAATTTAATAAAGAGAAGAGAGTTAGTTATTATTATGAGGATTATTTGAAGGTGGGTGCGAAGGTAGTATATATGAATATGTGTTTGCTTTACAGGACTTTAAATCCATACAAGATAATAAAGAATCTATTAATGTTAATTCCGAATGTTATTGGCTTAGTAAAATTAATAAAAGAGAAGAGAGCAATTTTAGTTCATTCTAACAATATGACATTGTTGGCGCCCGGAATAGCAGCAAAGATAACGAAGGTTCCCTGCATATATCATGTAAGGGAGATAATAAGGGAGCCGAAGATAGCTACTATAATTTATCCTTACATAATAACTAAATTAGCGGATAAGATAATTTGCATTTCAGAGGCGGTAGCGAGTATGTTTCGTCGGTTCAAAGCGAGTTCTGGAAAATTGCAGATAATTTATGATGGGATAGATTTAAATGAATTTCATCCTGAGGTAGATGGAGGAAGTTTAAGGAGGGAGCTAAAGATTGAAGATGGGGTTCCCTTGATAGGTATGGTAGGAAGGATTCATCCTCGTAAGGGTCATATTTATTTTATAGAAGCAGCGAGGTTGATAAAGGAAGAGGTGCCAGAGGCTAAGTTTGTTATAGTAGGGTGGATAGATTCAGAATTTAAGCCGTATGTTGAATTTTTGGAGAGCTTAAAGAAGAGGATAAGGGATGTAGGGTTAGAGGATGATTTTTATTTTTTAGGAAACAGAAGGGATGTAGCTAATGTGATGAAAGCATTAACGGTGCATGTGATGCCGTCGGCATCATCGAAGCAGCCGGAGCCATTTGGAAGAGTGGTAGTTGAAGCAATGGCGGTGGGGACGCCGGTGGTAGCTTCTAATGATGGAGGAGCTGCTGAAATAATTGATGAAGATTGTGGAATTTTAGTTCCTCCTAAGGATCCAAAAGCAATCGCAACAGCTGTTTTGAAAATTATAAAGGATAAAAAGCTTCATCAAAAATATTCCATTAATTCAATCAAGAAAGTGAAAGAGAAATTTGATATGAGAGAATCAACAAGAAAGATAATGCAAATGTATGAGAGTTTATAGAGTTTATAGAGTTTATAGAGTTTATAGAGTTGAGAGTTCCACAAACTATGACTATCTATTAGGGATATAATCTTTTTGAAGATATGACTTATCTTTGCGAGCTTTGCGTGAAATAATTATTTGAATACTCACGCAAAGAGCATAAAAGGGAAGTTAAGAAGTTAGGAAGTTAAGAAGATAGGAAGCTAAGGAAAGAAAATGAGCTTTGCGAGCTTTGCGAGCTTTGCGTAAAAAAATAAAATTATGCTAAAAAAAATTGCAAACAATAAAAAGCGCAAAATAATCTCAAAATAATAATTTTGGAGGAAATTGATATTTAGTTTATAGAGTTTGTAGAGTTTATAGAGTTGTGAGTTCCTCAAATTATTACCAT